>MTOQ01000058.1 GCA_002011735.1 Nitrospirae bacterium JdFR-81
GGCTTGAACCTCCTGTCATTATTGGTTGTACAGGTGATATTCTATCACCTTTGACAGAGGTTTCAAGCCTTATGATAATTTTTTAGCGGACACTACTGATAATAAATATTAAAATAAAAACCAAATCCTAACTTAAATGATTTCTTAATGAATATACAAATATCCATGACTAATATATTAAATGATCCTTGCTGATACTCCGGTGTGGGTATTCCGCCTCCGAAAGGGCAATCCCAGACTCGAAAAACTATATTGAATGAGGAGATGTCATCTATCATCCCTTTATTGTTGGTGAATTGGCCTATGATAATCTTAAAAATAACCGAAATGCCCTCCATGCTCCAATCGCTTCCGATGGCAATACAGGCAGAACGTACTGTGTTTTCTCCCTCCACCCTTCACAAACCCTTCATCATTTCTTCATCCTTTCTTCAAATACGGGGTGTATTATAAAGACAAGAACGGACTGGAAAGGAGGTAAAAGGATGAAGAAGCTTTTAGTAGCACTCACACTGATTTCACTCGTTGCAGTAGGGGCAGTGGCTTATGGTCATGGGACAGGTGGCTGGGGCGGATATGGAATGGGCACTGGCTATGGTGGCCACATGATGGGTTACGGTCATATGGGGCCGATGATGGGTGGATATGGCTATGACCAGAGGTTCCTTGACGAGACGGTTGACCTGAGAAGGGAGCTCAATGAGAAGAGGTTTGAGTATTTTGAGGCCCTGCGTAACCCCCAGACAACCCCTGAGAAGATCGCTACCCTTGAAAAGGAGATCTACGAGTTGCAGAGCAAGATCTATGAGAAGTCGCCCCGCACGGGCTTCATGGGCCCTGGCGGCTATGGTCACTGCTGGTAAAGGAGCAAGCAGCCAGGGAGTCTCTCTGGCTGCTCCTCTATCTCCTTCTGGTTATCTCAATCCCCCACCCTCTTAATCTGTCAATGATGTGGCTTATGAGGGTGTCAAACTGCATCTTTATCTCTTCTGAGAGTTCTGTCCCTGTCTCCAGGGACCCTGGCTGGATCCCTATGAGGCATATCTCTTTAAGGGGGAGCCCCTTCATCCTTATGGCAAAGAACAGGTCAGAGAGCCCTATCTGGTGGACCGATATCTTGGAGCCCAGGATGGCAGGGATGCTGTCGCCATCTATAAGCTTGATCGTTCCAGGTGGCTTCTTGAGGTCAACCGCATCGATTATGATGAGCCTTTCGATATCTTCAAGGAACGGCAAAAGGTCAAGGCCCATTGTGCCACCATCAATGAGCCTCACGCTATCAGGGAACCTGTATCTCTCCTTCAGCTCCTTTATTACATGAACCCCAACCCCATCATCGCCTGTGAGCAGGTTGCCTACACCCAGTATGCCAGCCCTCACTCCCACTCTTTGCCTGTCACAAACTTATAGCCACTGAAGATCGAGCCCATCAGTCCGTTTCTCTCCTTCAGGTCTGCATACCATGCCATGTAGATGTGCAGGAGGGCATATGCCAGAATGACATACATGCCAAGATGATGGAAGAGTCTTATGGTCTGAAGGTGCATCACACCTGTAACCCATCCACCAAGGAGGATCCATATCTTGCCTGAATGATTCAGTGAATACATGGCGAATCCAGAGACTATCTGGAAGAGGAAGATGAGAAAGAGGATGAAATACACAACCCCTGCCAGCGCGGTATGGCCGACTGCATAGGGGGGCTTACGGATTATGAAGAGATAGAACTTGATGGCATCAGCAATGTCACGAAGCTTCCTTGATGAAAAAGGGAACCACACCCTGTAGCTTGCGTATCTGTTGCCCATGAACGCCCAGTAGAGCCTGATTATTATGCTCATCATAAAGGTATAGGCTGCTATGAAGTGGATGAACCTCATCCATCCCATTATGTACTGTTTTGATGAGATTGCATGGATGAAGGGGTTGCCGATGTAAAAGCCTGTGATCGAGAGGGTCAGCACGCAGAGGACATTGATCCAGTGCGTAAATCTGACAGGAAACTCCCATGCATATACCCTCAGTCTCTCATTCTTCATAAAGGCCTCCCTTCAGATCACCTTTATCCTTGTTACCTCCCTGCCCTCGGGGTCAAGGACATGCACTGCACATGCCATACAGGGGTCAAAGGAATGGACCGTCCTCAATATCTCAACAGGCTGTTCAGGATCTGCAACAGGTGTCCCGATGAGGGCCGCCTCATAGGGACCCCTCTGATCCTTTGCATCCCTTGGAGAGCCATTCCAGGTGCTCGGGACAACACACTGGTAGTTCTTGATCCTCCTGCCCTCTATACTCAACCAGTGCCCGAGGGCCCCCCTCGGTGCCTCATGAAATCCATAGCCCCTTGCCTCCTTTGGCCATTCTGATGGGTCCCACCCCTCTCTACTGTGAATCCTCAGGTCACCCTTCTTCATATTCTCTGCAAGCTGCCCAAGCCATACAGGTATCTGCTCTGCCGTTACAAGGGTCTCAACCCCCCTTGCTGCAACCCTTCCAAGGGTTGAAAACAGGGCCGAGGGGCCAACCCCCAGTTTCTGAAGCACACTATCTATGACCTCTTTCACCCTCTTGTGTCCTGATGCATACGCAACAAGCATCCTTGCAAGTGGGCCCACCTCCATGGGTTTGTCATCATACCTTGGTGCCTTGAGCCATGAATACTTCCCGTCTGTGTCAAGATACTCATAAGGTGGTTGTGGTCCGGTATACCTATAATTGGTCTCACCATCCCATGGGTGCTTTGAGGTCTTATTACCATCTGAGTATTCATACCAGGAATGTGTCACATATTCGGTTATCTTTTCATGATCCACCTTATGGACCTTCGAGAGGTCCTTATTCAGTATGATACCCCTTGGAAGCCACAGGTTCTCTGTATTGCTGACATTATCATTCGGGAATTCACCGTATGCAAGAAAGTTTCCAACGCCTCCTCCATAGCCTGCCCATTCCTTGTAGAAGGACGCGACTGCGAGCAGATCGGGGATATAGACCTTCTTGACAAACTCCAGGGCCTTCTCTGCAAGACCTGTCATAAAGGCGATGCTTCCTGCATTCAGGGCATTCTGACTATTGGGATCAATAGGTATGGACATACCACCAACGATATAGGTCTGTGCATGGGGATTCTTTGCACCAAGCAATGCCTGCATCTTTATGACATCCCTCTGCCAGTCAAGGGCCTCAAGGTAGTGTGCCACTGCCATGAGGTTTGCCTCTGGAGGGAGCTTGTACGCAGGATGACCCCAGTATGCATTTGCAAATGGACCAAGCTGGCCCCTCTCAACGAAGGCCTTCAGTTTATTCTGCACGCCCTTGAAATACTCTGTGCTCGACTTTGGCCAGTCAGATATGGACTGCGCGAGTGAGGATGTCTTCTTAGGGTCTGCCTTCAAGGCACTTACGATATCCACCCAGTCAAGGGCGTGGAGGTGATAGAAGTGGATCACATGGTCTTGGACATACTGTATCCCAGTGATAAGATTCCTTATGAGTCTTGCATTGTCAGGGATGGTTATGTTTAATGCATTCTCGACCGCTCTCACCGAGGCGGTTGCGTGAACCGTTGTTCAGACCCCTCATATACGCTGGGTGAAATACCATGCATCCCTTGGATCCCTATTCTTGAGTATGAGCTCGATCCCCCTGAACATGGTGCTTGAGCTCCAGGCATCAACCACCCTTCCACCCTCCACCTTTGCCTCGATCCTCAGGTGGCCCTCGATCCTTGTTATGGGATCAATGACTATCTTCTTAGCCAACTCATTCACCTCCCTTTTCTTCCTTTTTTCCTTCAAATATGGCCCTTCCTATACCATGGATCAGGAGACCTGCTGCGGTGGCCACTGCAAGGCCTGCCCCGACCTTATCCGCGGTGCTCTCCACCCCAAACCCTGGCGGATTTGGCAGCCTCTTATAAAATGGGCTCATCTTGTCCCAGAAGTATGGTTCAGCACACCCAACACAACCATGGCCTGCCTGGACAGGCCAGCTTGTGCCTTCGTTCCATTTAATGGTTGGACAGTTATGGAAGGTCTCGGGCCCTTTACAGCCCATCTCATAAAGGCACCATCCCCTTCTGTGTCCCTCATCACCCCATCTCCTCACAAACTGCCCTGCATCAAAGTGCGCCCTCCTCTCGCAATTGTCATGGATTCTCTTGCCATATGCAAAATAGGGCCTCCCCAGTTTATCGGTGAGGGGGAGCGACCCGAATGTTAAGTAATGAACAATACACGCAGTGAGATTCTCTACATTCATGGGACAACCTGGCAGATTGATCACCGTTGCATTAGGCACCGCCTCCTTGACGCCTACTGCACCTGTAGGATTTGGCTGTGCTGCAGGGATGCCGCCATAGGCAGCACATGTACCCACAGCTATTGTGGCAAGTGCATTGCCACACACCTCTCTTACGATCTCAACGGCTGACCTGCCTCCGATACAACAATACACACCCCCATCCTTCAATGGAATGGAACCCTCTACCACCACAAAGTATTTACCCTTATTGTTTTTAACCACATCCATAAGTGACTTCTCTGCCTGAAAACCTGCAGGCGCCATGATGGTCTCGTGATAATCCACAGAGAGGATATCAAGGATGATCTGTGCAACAGTGGGCTTGGTTGCCCTTAGGAGAGACTCTGTATCTCCGGCGCAGTCCTGAAACTCAAGCCACACAAGATAGGGCTTTTTTGCATTGGTGAGTGCCTCTGCCATCCTTGGTGCAAATGAGGCAGGAAGGGCAAGCAGTGCACTCATTGCAGTGCAGAACTTCATAAAATCCCTGCGCGATACCTTTTTGTTGAGGAAGGAAAGGGTCTCTGTGGAGGGGTCTTTCTCTAATACAGGGTCCATATCACACCCCCTTTATTAATTGTGAGGCCAGACCTGAACAAAGGGTCTGTCTTCTTTGTTGGTCCAATCGCCTGAATCTACCTCATTACACCAATACCACAAATCAACATGGATGTCAAGCCTTTTGTTCAGGCCATCAATCGCTGCCACTGCCGATCTCGTATCCAAGGCCAAAGAGATAGTGGAATGCCACATTGGGCACCTCTGCATGTCCATCCGCTATAGGGACACGCATTGCATAGGATGCTGTCAGCTTTACCTCAAGCACCCCGAATAGCCCCCTCCATATATTGATCCTCTTGCCGAGCGCAAGTTGTGCCGTTGGCCCTGAGATGTAGAAACCATCAGGGAAGGACTCACCGTATCCCCTTTTTTCATCCCTGACCGTCGTCTCTGGATGCGTGAGGACGATACCTGCCCCAGCACGCCATATCAAATCATGGTATTCAGGCAATCTCCATGCCCTGTTGATAGTTATAAGGTTATATCCATGGGATATCTCGAAGTCCTGAACCTCCTCTGGGGGATCCTTTAATATGATCTTTTCATGGACAAGTTCTATCTCCCATGCCCTGCCTTTATCCCATCTACCAACCCTCCACGCATAGTATGGTGAATTAAGGCCTGTCCACGCCTCTGAGTCGTATCTTGCGCTGTGGATCTCTATGGTCTCCTCACCTTCCTGCTTGATGGTCAGTGGTGTGGGAAGGTTGAATTGTTCCCCAAGAAAGACCTCAAAGGAATAGGTGCCTGATTCAGCAGGATGGGGGTAGATGAAGGAGCATATAAAGAGGATGGTTAAAAATACCTTTTTCATGATAAACCCCGCTTAAAACCTGAACTCTGCCATCAGACCCGAGTATTCGTCATCTATAACAGGGATGATGGAGAGTCTCCCATTTTCACGGTCATGCAGACCCAGGATGGCCTTTGCCGTGAAATAACCGAGCCCTGCACCAAAGAACACATCAGATGCCCAGTGTTTATTGTCATTGACCCTTGACAGCGCAGTTAACGTGGCCATAGCGTAGGAGATGAAGGGCACCAGGGTGTTATCTCTATATTCTGATGCTATCACCGTGGCTATGGCAAATGCCGAGGATGAATGGCCTGACGGGAAGGAGAGGTCTGTACCGGAGAGGCCAGGGCCATCCCATTGTCTTGATGAATCACCGGAATCGGGTCTATGCCTGTGGCCGGTGAATTTTATGGCCTGCGTGAAGAGGCCTGTTATGGCAAAGCTCTCGATACCTAGAAGTGCGCATCTCTTCGCCTTTTTATCATTATAGAGGTGTCCATAAAGGTAAAAGAGTCCCAGGGAAGGGATGGTATATATCCCCTCTCCAAAGGGCCTTGCCAGGTCGGATATCGTGTCAGTGGTGCTGTTACGATTCTCCTGTGCCCAGTCCTGGATATCCTCATCAAACACATACAGACCTGCTGTTATGCCCATAAAAAGTGCGGCCTTTAACCAGTCCCTGCCCTCCCACCTTGTTGGCGAGGTGATTAAGTGGCCTGTGTCAGTAATAAATCCCCTCAGATATTGCCTGTCGAGGTCAACCCCGGCTGATTGTGCATGGGCCAAACCAGCACAGTTAAGTAACACAATGATTATAATGCCCCAGGACAAAGCTCTTATCCTTACCATCAGACCCTTCTGCCTTATAAGGCTGCTTAGAAGTATAACACAGTGGATATCGCTATTTAAATGTCTTCACACAATCGAGGTAGAGACCTGGCGGTTGATAATACTCAAGCAACCTTGAGGTCAAATGCAGTGGTTTTCTGTATCTGTCTGATCTCCTTGAGGCTGACTCGAATATCCTTGATAGATTAATGGACACAGCGGCATATATGTGACGGCTTGTCCTGTCATAATAATCCTTGTCATATACACTGTATCCACGGGTGAAATATCCTGCATGGAGCTCGACATAAGAGAGCACGCTGTCTTTAAGACTATTTATCCCTGAAAACTTGAACACCAGGAGGTGTTTCATGCCCGAATAATCGGTATCAAACCCTATCTCTCCTGATCTCAGGAACCCCTCTGTTGGGAGGTATTCGATGCGGAAGTCTATAAGGTCATCAAGGGCAGGATATCGCTCTTCAAGGTATGCAAGTAATGCACCTGCTGAATCCGCAGCAAGGTCACTCACACTGAAGTTGTATTGTGAGAAGGCATCACCAAACTCAACGAGTGTCATCAGTGACAACCCTACAAGCGGCCCCTGCCAGTCTGCATCCTCATCCTTTATACCTATGCTCCTGTAGACATGACTGAGGATGCGTGAGATTGCATATGTGCTGAAGGCATGTCCTGTCTTATCAGCACCACCGTTTGTGGAGTAGCTTGCAAACCAGTGCTCATCCGTAAAGGTGATCTTCTTTGAAGGATGCTTCCACCAGTTTATGAGGCCATAGGTCACCAGGATGCCTGCAAGTGTCCCGTTTATCAACCAGAACCTCTTGTTCACCCTGTCCGTGGCCTTATGCACCACCCCTGCGGTATCTTTATAACCGGTCATCCCAGAGGCATACCCGATACGATATGCCTGGAGGGTGAATAAGAGGGTCAACAACAAGGAGGTTATGTATCGTGTCCCCTTCTCCATAAACTATTTAATCCATATAAAGACCCAGATTAAGGACGGGTCTGGATATATTACCAGAAGAAGGGGAAAAAGTGGCCTTATTGTCGGCAGGAATTAAAGGGGGCGGCCAGATGACCGCCCCCTCGCTCTATCAACGGAGCCGCTGGTGGGATTAGTACATCCCTTCCATGCCACCGCCAGGGGTCTTTGGACCCTTCTCTTCCTCGGGTATCTCGGTCACCATCACGCTCGTTGTGAGCATCAGCGCTGCGACAGAGGCCGCATTCTGGATGGCGCACCTTGTGACCTTTGTGGGGTCGATTATACCTGCCTCCATCATGTCCACATACTTCTCTGCGTTCACATCAAACCCATAGTTCTTGTTGTCACTGGCCTTTATCTTCTCCACAACAACAGAGCCCTCAAGGCCTGCATTGGCCACAAGCTGCCTCACAGGTTCCTCCAGTGCCCTCTTCACGATCTCCACACCGATCTGCTGATCGTGCTCAGGGAGCTTGAGGTTCTCAAGTGCCGGAATGCATCTGAGGAGCGCAACACCTCCACCTGGCACTATACCCTCCTCAACCGCTGCCCTTGTCGCATGCAGTGCGTCTTCGACCCTTGCCTTCTTCTCCTTCATCTCGGTCTCTGTGGCTGCACCAACATTTATCACCGCAACACCGCCAACGATCTTTGCGAGCCTCTCCTGGAGCTTCTCCCTGTCATAGTCGGATGTCGTCTCCTCGATCTGTGTCTTTATCTGCTTGACACGGCCCTGGATCTTTGCCTTATCGCCTGCTCCCTCAACTATCGTGGTGTTCTCCTTATCCACGGTGACCTTCTTCGCCCTTCCAAGGTCCGTGATCTTCACGTTCTCAAGCTTGATGCCAAGATCCTCAGAGATCATGGTACCACCTGTGAGGATGGCGATATCCTCCAGCATGGCCTTTCTCCTCTCACCGAAGCCAGGGGCCTTGACAGCACATACCTGCAATGTCCCGCGGAGCTTGTTCACGACCAGTGTTGCGAGTGCCTCACCCTCAACCTCCTCTGCGATGATGAGCAGTGGCTTGCCCATCTTTGCGATCTGCTCGAGGATAGGCAGCAGATCCTTCATGGAGCTTATCTTCTTCTCGTGGATCAGGATGTAGGGGTCTTCAAGCACGCACTCCATCCTCTCGGGATCGGTCACAAAATAGGGTGAGATATATCCACGATCAAACTGCATACCCTCCACAACATCAAGGGTCGTCTGCATGCTCTTCGCCTCTTCTACGGTAATGACACCATCCTTCCCAACCTTGTCCATTGCATCTGCGATGAGGTTTCCGATCTCGGGGTCGTTATTTGCAGAGATGGTGCCAACCTGTGCGATCTCTTTCTTATCAGAGACATCCTTGCTCAGCTTCTTGAGCTCCTCAACAACGGTCTCAACGGCCTTCTCTATACCACGCTTTATCTCCATGGTGTTTGCGCCTGCTGCGGCATGTTTGATACCCTCTTTGTAAATCGAATAGGCAAGCACGGTTGCCGTTGTCGTCCCATCGCCTGCCACATCAGAGGTCTTGCTTGCAACCTCCCTCACAAGCTGTGCACCCATATTCTCGTATGGATCCTTGAGCTCGATCTCCTTTGCAACGGTAACACCGTCCTTCGTGATCGTTGGAGCGCCGAACTTCTTATCCAGCAGGGCATTCCTGCCCTTCGGTCCAAGCGTCGCCTTAACGGCGTCTGTAAGTATTGAGACGCCTTTCAATATTGAGGTCCTCGCCTCTTCATTAAAGATCAACTGTTTTGCAGCCATTTTATATCCCTCCTTCCAAGTTTACTTTATTTTTCGAGTATTCCGAGTATGTCATCCTCCCTGATGATCAGGTATTCGGTATTGTCGATATTTATCTTGGAGCCCGAATACTTCTCAAACAAGACCGTATCCCCGACCTTCACCTCCATCTTCTGCACCTTACCATCATCCGTCACCTTGCCAGGTCCAACAGCGATGACCTCTCCCTTCTGTGGCTTCTCCTTGGCGGTATCAGGGATATAGATCCCTCCCGCACTCTTTTCAGGTTCATCAGAATACTTCACCAATACCCTATCCTTAAGTGGTTTGAACTTCATGGCCTCATCTCCTTTCTTTAATTTATTTTTTATATCCTGACAGGGCCGTCAGGATAGAGTGTGGCGGATAGATCTTGTTAGCACTCTGGCCTGACGAGTGCTAATATAATATGTTTTGGTTTCTAAGACAAGGCCATAAAATGGCAGAAAAACCAGATAAAAAGGCTAAAATCTTTAAATAATACCTTTTTTCTTTAAATTATTCATTTTTAGAGAGTATTTTATGGTCTTTTCCCCTGCCCAGAGAAATGATCACCACCCCGGTATTTAATGATAATTTAACATGGCCTTAACATTCCTGTAACATTTTAAGGGTATAATCTACACTGATATGAAGAGGTATCCATGGGTGTTGATCCTCATCCTTACCTTCCTGACCGCAGCCGAGGCCCACGCCTTTAGGATGGTCAAGGTCGACGGCTCTTCAACGGTCTATCCCATAACCGAGGCGGTCTCTGAGGAGTTCCTGGCTGCTAAAAGGGGGAGGATAAGGGTGATGGTTGGCATCTCGGGCACAGGCGGAGGCTTTAAGAAGTTCTGCAGGGGGGAGATCGACATCAGTGACGCCTCAAGGCCCATAAAGCCATCAGAGGTAAGGCTATGTAAGGAGAATGGCATAGGGTATATAGAGCTCCCCATCGCATATGATGGCATAGCCATAGTTGTAAACCCTGCCAATAACTGGGTCGACTATATGACCGTAGAGGAGCTGAAGAGGCTCTGGGAGCCAGGGGCCCAGGGGAGGGTCACAAGGTGGAGCCAGGTGAGAAAGGGATGGCCTGACAAGGAGATCCACCTCTTTGGTGCCGGTGTAGACTCAGGGACATACGACTATTTCACAAAGGCCATAGTTGGAAAGGAGGGTGCAAGCAGGGGGGACTTTACCGCGAGCGAGGATGATAATGTCCTCGTCCAGGGCATAGCCACCGATAAATTTGCGCTCGGCTTCTTCGGCCTTGCCTATTACGAGGAGAACAGGGACAAGCTGAGGCTCATACCCATTGATGATGGAGACGACTCAAATGGTAAGGGGCCGATCCTCCCCTCACTTGAGACCGTCAGGGATGGCACCTATCAGCCACTCTCACGACCGATATTTATATATGTAAACAGGGCCTCTGCTGATAGACCAGAGGTGAAGGAGTTCGTGGAGTTCTATATAGAGAACGCAGGCTGGCTCTCGAAGGAGGTGGGCTATATTCCACTGCCTGAGAAGGCCTATGGGCTCGTCTTGAAGAGGTTTCGGAATCGGATAACAGGCTCTATATTTGCCGGTGAGGGTTCAAAGATAGGGGTCAGGATAGAAGACCTACTCCAGAAGGAGAGGTAGGTGCCCTCTGTCTCAGGGATAGCCCGCAGAAGGAATGAGATGATCATAGAGGGCCTGCTATTCATGAGCGCCCTCTCATCCATCCTGATCACCGCAGGCATCATAGCCATCCTTGTGTTCGAGACTATAGAGTTCTTCAAGGTTGTGCCCCTCAAGGACTTCCTCACAGACACCCAGTGGACACCACTCTTTGTAAACAAACACTACGGGATCCTCACCCTCTTTGCAGGGACATTCCTCACCACATTCTTTGCCATGATAGTGGCACTGCCTGTTGGCCTTATAAGTGCCATATACCTCAGCGAATATGCGCCTGCATGGCTGAGGTCTATCATAAAGCCTGGCCTCGAGGTGCTCGCAGCGATACCCTCGGTGGTGTATGGATACTTTGCCCTGCTCTTTGTCACGCCTCTGCTCCAGAGGTTCATCCCCCATCTATCAGGCTTTAACTCCATATCCCCAGGGATAGTGATGGGTGTCATGATAATCCCCATAGTCTCCTCCTTGAGTGAGGACGCCCTCCATGCGGTCCCGATCAGTCTCAGAGAGGGTGCACTGGCACTTGGTGCCACAAGGTTTCAGGTTGCCACAAGGGTGGTCCTTCCTGCAGCACTATCAGGTGTTGCCTCATCGTTTATCCTTGGCATCTCAAGGGCGATAGGTGAGACCATGGTCGTTGCCATCGCTGCAGGACAGCAACCACGCCTCACCCTCAATCCCCTTGTGCCCATAGAGACCGTGACCGCCTATATAGTGCAGGTAAGCCTTGGTGACACGCCCACAGGCACACTCGAATACAAGACCATATTCGCAGCAGGCATGAGCCTCTTCGTTGTGACCTTTGTATTCAATATATTCAGTTATATACTGAAGAAGAGGTTCAGGGAAGAGTATGAGTGATTTGACGATTGATTAATGAGCAATGGACAGAAAGGTTAACAGGCACAGGCTGAACATCCTCCTTGACAGGGCCTTCTCGGTGGTCGGTCTTTTTATGACCATCTTTGGCATAGGTGTGCTTGTTGTCCTCCTGGTGGATACATTTTTGGATGCGCTGCCGAGGCTTGACTGGCAGTTCCTGACAGGTTTCCCTTCAAGGAGGCCTGAAAGGGCAGGGGCCCTCTCTGCATGGGTAGGGACGCTGGTGGTGATGGTCGTAACCATCATCCTTGCATTCCCCCTCGGGGTTGCTGCTGCAACATACCTTGAGGAGTTCTCAAGGAAGAACAGGCTGACAGAATTCATAGAGATCAATATCGCAAACCTCGCCGCGGTCCCTTCGATCATCTATGGCCTCCTGGGGCTTGAGGTGTTTGTCAGGGCGATGAGGCTTGAGAGGAGCATCATCTCAGGCGCCCTGACACTCGCCATCCTCATCCTTCCACTCATTATAGTGGCAACAAGGGAGGCATTGAGGGCGATTCCCCAGACCATAAGAGAGGCCTCCTACGCACTCGGGGCGACAAGGTGGCAGACCGTAAGGAACCAGATACTTCCTGCCGCGATGCCTGCAATCCTCACTGGCACCATACTCGCTGTATCAAGGGCGATAGGTGAGGCAGCACCACTGATAATGATCGGTGCACTGACGTATGTGGCATTCCTGCCATCAAGCCCTGTAACACCTGACTTTCCCTTCCTCAGTTTCAGGTGGCTGCTCGACCCATTCACGGTCCTGCCCATCCAGATATTCAACTGGGTATCACGACCCCAGCATGGCTTCTTCACCAACGCAGCGGCTGGCATAATATTGCTTCTTGTTATAGTATTTATATTAAATGGGATATCAGCCTATATAAGGCATAGGTATGAAAAGAGGATGAGGTGGTAGGCCATGGATGTTGCCTTAAGGGTTGAAGGATTGAATGTATTTTATGATGACAAGAGGGTATTGAAAGACATCACCATGGAGATACCACGGAATACCGTTACGGCGGTAATAGGGCCATCAGGCTGTGGCAAGAGCACATTTATCAGGTGTCTGAACAGGATGAACGACCTCATCCCCCGTTTCAGACTCACAGGGAGGGTCATTTATAAGGACAGGGACATCTATTCAAATGGGGTCGATATCATCACCCTGAGGAGGCAGATAGGGATGGTCTTTCAAAAGCCGAACCCCTTCCCAAAGAGTATATATGAGAATATAGCCTATGGCCTCAGGATACAGGGTGTGAAGGACAAGAGGAGGATAGACCAGGTTGTGGAGGAGAGTCTCAGGAAGGCGGCCCTCTGGGATGAGGTGAAGGATCACCTGAATTCATCTGCCCTTTCACTCTCAGGGGGACAGCAACAGAGACTCTGTATAGCAAGGGCACTGGCCGTTGAGCCTGAGATAATACTCTTTGATGAGCCATGCTCGGCCCTTGATCCGATCGCCACCGCAAAGATAGAGGATCTGATCATGGACCTGAAGAATACATATACAGTGGTCATCGTCACCCATAACATGCAGCAGGCCGCGAGGGTCTCGGAGTATACTGCTTTCCTTTATCTTGGAGAGCTGATAGAATATGATAAGACGGAAAAGATATTTACAAATCCATCACAGAGACTGACAGAGGAGTACATAACAGGGAGATTCGGCTGATGTCTGTATTTGACAACGAATTGAGGAATCTGAAGGAGAGGATACTCAGGATGGGTGTGTTGGTTGAGTCAGCCATAAGGGACTCTATAAGGTCGCTGGTGGAGAGGGACAATGATCTTGCCAGAGAGGTCATAAGAAGGGACCACCAGATAAACGCCCTTGATGTGGAGATAGACGAGGAGTGCATAAGGCTCATCGCCCTAAGACAGCCAAAGGCAGGAGACCTCAGGTTTATAACAACCGCTATGAAGATAACCACTGACCTTGAGAGGATGGGAGACCTTGCAGAGGATATATGCGAGAGGGCCCTTGAGCTCAATGAAGAGCCTCCGCTCAAGCCTTATATTGATATACCGAGGATGGCAGAGATCGCACAGGGCATGCTTATAGATGTGCTGGACGCCTTTGTGAGGAAGGAATCCTCCATAGCCTATGATGTCATAACCAGGGACGACGAGGTGGACAACCTCACCGTCCAGATATTCAATGAACTCATGTTCTTTATGGTCCAGGACCCAAAGACCATCTCAAGGGCGATCAAGATCACCTATGTCTCAAAATACCTGGAGCGTATCGCTGATCATGCCACAAATATAGCGGAGATGGTAATATATATGGTTGAGGGCAAGATGGTGAGGCACCTTGAGTCTCCATCATCTGAAAAACAGTAGATGAACGTCCTCATAGTGGATGACGAACCAGATATAATCGAACTCCTCAGGTATAACCTTGTGAGGGAGGGGTTTACTGTTGATTCAGCCCTGACAGGCGACAGGGCACTAAAGAAGGTCAACTCAGGGAACTATGACCTGATAATCCTCGATCTGATGCTCCCCGTGATCCCTGGGCTTGAATTATGCAGGATCCTCAGGAAGGATGAGAGGACACGCTCAATCCCCATCATCATGCTGACCGCAAGGACGGATGAGGCAGACAAGATAGTGGGCCTTGAGATGGGAGCAGACGACTATATTACAAAACCCTTCAGCCCGCGGGAACTGGTTGCAAGGGTAAGGGCCGTCCTCAGAAGGGTGAGGGAGGACAGCAGGGTGGCAAAGGAGATAAGGTCAGGCGACCTGTATATAAACCTCGATGAATACAGGGTGGAGGTGAAGGGTAGGCCTGTGAGGCTCAGTGCAACAGAATTCAAGATGTTGAGGTTTCTCGCCGAAAGGAGCGGTAAGGTCTTTAACAGGGAGCAGCTCCTTGATGCGGTCTGGGAGGGTGATGCCTTTGTCACACCAAGGACAGTGGATGTCCATATAAATCGTATAAGGAGTCAGATAGAAGATGACCCCAAGAATCCCCGGTACATCAGGACGGTGAGGGGGGTCGGCTATTACTTCTCAGCAGAGCCTGCCTTATCATCCCCTGTCAAAGGAGAGTAATTGAGACTCCAGAAGAGGATAATAATCTCCCATCTCTCCCTTACCTTTATAGTATTTGTATTCCTCTGGTTCTACTTTCCCGAGGTCCCTGTAGAGCAGTTTTTCCTGGCCTTCTTCGTAGCCCTTTGTATATCAGCCCTTATAGGGTTGCTGGTCGTAAGGCCCATCCTCAGGAGGATAGGCGAGACAGGAGATTTCTTAAGGGATGTCATCGAGAAGGGCCCATCCAAGACACTCTTCACAGAGAGGCACGATGAGATCGGTGAATTAGGCAGGATGTTAAATACAGTGCTTGAGGACATAAGGACAAAGATGGACGGACTTGTAACAGAAAAGGGTATACTCGAGACCATATTCAACACCATCCGTGACGGCATAGTGGTGATCGACAAGACCGGCATCATTACACTTGCAAACCCCTCTGTAAAGAGGATACTTGGTATAGAGGAGGACATAAGGGGCCGTGATTACTTCGAGATACTGAGAGACCCCGCAATCCAGGATGCGGTCAAGGAGGCACACGATACAGGCAGGACCTCTCTCAGGGAGGTGGAGCTATTCCATCCCCAGAATAAGAACCTCTACATCACCGTGACACCCATCTCAGGACTCCCTGATAGAGGAAGGTTTGTGATAGTGATACACGATATCACAAAATTGAGGCACCTCGAGACCGTAAGGAAGGACTTTGTTGCCAATGTGTCACATGAACTGAAGACACCCATAACCGCCATAAAGGGCTTTGCCGAGACCCTCCTTGATGGTGCCCTTGAGGAGAGGGATAGCCTGAGGAGCTACCTGGAGATAATAAAGAACCACAGCGAGAGACTGAACAACCTGGTTGAAGACCTCCTCACACTATCCAAACTGGACAGGGGAGAGATCCACCTGAAGCCCGATGATGTGAACCTCCGAGAGACCGTTGACCTGGTCTTCCTCACCCTCAAGGATAAGGCCATAGCGAAAGGCATAGGCCTGAATAATGATATCCCCCATGATTTCCCCCTCATAAGGGCCGACAGGGATAGACTGATCCAGATACTCCTCAACCTGATCGATAACTCCATTAAGTTCACAGAGAGGGGTGAGGTGAGGGTGAAGGGCAGGATTGTTGAGGCACAGGCAGGCTCAGTATGCGAATTCTCTGTAGAGGATACAGGGATAGGGATAAGTGCAAGGGATATACCGAGGCTTGGTGAGAGGTTCTACAGGGTGGACAAGGCCAGATCAAGGGAGCTTGGAGGCACAGGCCTTGGCCTTGCAATAGTGAAACACCTGGTAAGGATCCACGGATGGCAGATGAGGATAGAGAGTGACCTCGGCAAGGGCACCAGGGTGTTTATAGATATACCCTCCTCCTCTTTTTTACAAATGACTTAACCATTAAAAGCCCGAAGATGAACCCGCCTATATGGGCAAACCATGCCACCCCTCCCTGACCCATGAACCCCTTGGAGAGTATTCCATTTATAAACTGGATCACAACCCATAACCCTATCACAAAGAACGCAGGCAGCCTCACCACCTGTATGAAGAAACCGAGGAAGATAAGGGTGTAGACCCTGGCATGGGGGAAGAGCAGGAGATATGCACCAAGTATACCTGACACCGCACCGCTTGCACCAACCATCGGTATCATCGAACCTGGCTCTGTAATGGCGTGGGCGTATGCAGCAACCACGCCACAGAGGAGATAGAAGATCACAAACCTGATATGGCCGAGCCTATCCTCTATATTGTTCCCAAATATCCATAGATAGAGCATATTAATGCCAAGATGGAGGAGCCCGCCATGCATGAACATGGATGTAAATATGGTGAGGAATGGATGTATAGGCTGGATATCCTTAAATGTAAGGATGAGACGGGGTATCGCACCATATGAATAGACGATCCTCCTGAGATCAACAGGCGAACTCATCTGCCACAGGAATACGATGATATTCAGCGTAATGATACCAATGGTAAAGATTGGAAAGGTGCGGGTCGGATTGTCATCCTTAAAAGGGATCATCTAAGGGCTTTCCTTATTTTATTTATATCCTCCTCTGACACCACCTCTATACCTGCCCTTGAAAGGACGGCAGTGGTGATGCCCACACCCCTGACCCTCCTTCTGCCCCTTTTTATGTATGTAGAGCCACAGGAGGGGCTACCATCCTTGAGGATTGCCTTCTTGATCTTGAGCAGGGAGGCCATCCTTAAGACCTCTTCGGCACCCTTTAAGAGATTATCTGTGTAATCAGTGCCTGTCTCCTTCCCGATCGCCCTTGCCCTTCTATCCAAGACAGAGCCACCATCCCCGCCGCTTATCTCTATGGCCTCTCGGGGTGTTGGAAGCCCCCCAAGCTGTTCAGGACACAGGGGTATTGCGTTTCCTCTTATAACAAGCTCCTGAACCCCTCTGTTACAGCAGTCCTTCCCATCATATCTCGTCCTTAGACCAGCAAGACAGGCACTCACGATATACACATTTATATACTATCACTTCCCTTCTGGTTAAATAAAGGAAAAGGGGTTTTTATGGTGGTAATGTTGACACGCCTCTCTTATATGTGATAGGCTTTCATTATTAGGTGAAAGGGGTTATTCTCATTGGATAAATCCACAGTAATAAAGACCACCGAGAAATACATCTCCAAAGGCCAGATCGACCTCGCCATAGCGGAGTGGGAGAAGTTTCTATCCGAGAAGAAGGACGGGAACGTCTATAACCTGGTAGGGGATCTGTATTTAAGAAAGAACGACAGGAAGAAGGCGATCGAGTCATTCAAAAAGGCGGCCGAGATATTCAAAGATGACGGATTCATCCTCAAGGCAATAGCCCTCTACAAAAAGATACTCAACATCTCTCCAAAGGAGGTTGATGTCATCCTCGCCCTTGCGGAGCTTAACAGGGAGAAGGGGCTGACGGCCGATGCTATAGAGAATATGATCCAGGCTGCTGATATATATACCGGTGAGGGGAAGACAGAAAAGGCCATAGAGATTTACCAGAGGGCCCTTGAGCTTGCTCCACAGAGGGTCACCCTCAAGCAAAAGATAATAGAGCTGTACCTGAAGACAGGGCTCTATGGCGAGGCAGTAAAGCAATACCTGGAGCTTGCCAGTGAGTATCTCTCAAGGGGTGACCTGGAGAAGGCCAAGGGATACTTCCTCAACGCCATAGAGACAGACAAGCAGAACATCCCTGCACTGTTGGGTCTGAGTGAGATAGCCGAAAGGAACAATGACCTTGATGAGGCGATAGTGTATATGAAGAATGCCCTGAATATAGCGCCTGATGATGACAAGGTCTCACTCCGCTATGCAGAATTACTGATAAAGAAGGGTGCGATCGATGAGGCGAGGGATACACTGGAGAGGATGCTCAAGCTCCACCCCTTCAATATAGATGCAAAGAGACTACTTGGCAATCTCTATCTCAAAGAGGGCGACAGGGAGAAGGCGTGGGAGGAGTTAAAACCTGTTGTTGATGACTACCTGCTTAAGGAGAGGTGGACCGATGCCGCGGGTGTGCTCGAGGAGTTCAAGGAGCTGGACTCCCCTGATATAAGGCACAGGCTCGCCCGTCTTTATAAGGGCACAGGAGAGAAGGATAAGGCGATAGCCATACTCAAGGAGCTTGCCAAGGAGTATGAAGATGAGGGGAAGGAGGAAGAGGCAGGGGCGTTTTACAGGGAGATAATAGAGCTGGACCCTGAAGACCAGACCGCCCGCGAGAAGTTAAAAGAGGCAGGTGCTGTTCAGGAGGTTGTCGAAGAGGAGGTAGAGGTCATAAAGGAAGAAGGGGTTGAGGAGGAGGTGAGCAAGGGGGTTGAGGGACTCACCCCTGAGGAGTTTGAGACAAGGAAGGCAGAGGCAGAATTTTATGAGCAGTATGGGTTTAAGGATGAGGCTATAAAGCTGTACGAGGCACTCCTGAAGTTTGCCCCTGACAATAAGGAGATAAAAAAGAAGCTCCAGGAACTGAGGCAGATGACAGCACCCGCCAAGGAGGAGGCCACGCCTGTTGAAGAGCCACCTGTTGAGGAGGCCCCAGCAGGTGTGCCTGAGCCAGAGGCAGAGGAAGAGACACCTGGTGTCAGGGACGAGAAGATAACCCTGACCGCTGACAAGGACAGCAGCCTCAGGGATGTGATCCTGGAGTTCAAGAAGGGGATAGAGAAGGAGGTGGATGCCGAGGATGCCGAGACCCATTATAACCTCGGCATAGGATACAAGGAGATGGGGCTCGTGGATGAGGCCATAAAGGAGTTCCTCCTGGCCTCAAAGGACCATTCGAAGACAAGACAGAGCATGGTCATGATAGCACTCTGCCACCTTGACAAGGGCCTTTATGAGTCTGCAATAAATGTACTGAACAGGGTGAAAGAGTCCATGTCTCCCTCTGATGAAGGGTATCTTGATGTCCTGTATGAGCTTGCAAATGCCTATTTAAAGAACAATGACCATGACAATGCCCTATCACTCTTTAAGGAGATACAGGCCCAGGATGCCCAATTCAGGGATGTGACAAAGAAGATCGAATTGGTGGAGAGCCTTATATCTGCAGGCAAGGGGAAACCAAGGAAGAGAAAGGACAGGGTATCCTACATCTAACCAATGGACTATCTCGAGTTTTATAGATTAAAGGAACATCCCTTCTCAAACGCTGTAGACAACAGGTTCTACTACAACAGCAAACAGCACGCCGAGACCCTGGTGAGGCTCAAATATGCAGTGGACACCATGAAGGGCCTTGCGGTGGTGGTCGGCGACATAGGCACGGGCAAGACCACACTTGCAAGGAGGATGCTTGATGAGCTTGATGAGGAGAGATACGAGGCTGCCCTCCTTGTGGTACTCCATTCCTCTGTTACAGCGGAGTGGCTCATGAAGAAGATCGCCATCCAGATAGGGGTGAAAGAGCCGGGGGAGACCAAGGTAGAGGTCCTTGGACGGCTCTATGAGAGGTTGATCAACATACACGAATCAGGGATGAAGGCGGTGGTGCTTATTGATGAGGCCCAGATGCTCCGTTCAAAGGAGATAATGGAGGAGTTCAGGGGCCTCCTTAATATGGAGGTCCCTGAAGGGAAGCTCATAACCCTCGTCTTCTTCGGCCTGCCTGAACTGGACGAACTGCTCAGGCTGGATGAGCCATTGAGGCAGAGGATTGCTGTCAGATGCCGTCTGACCGCCCTTGAAGAGGACCTGACAAAGGAGTATATAAGACACAGATTGAAGGTAGCAGGCCGTGACGATGAGATATTCATGCCTGATACCATCGGGCTCATCCACCGTTACTCCAAGGGTATACCGAGACTCATCAATACCATCTGTGATAATGCGCTTCTTGAGGGGTTCCTCATAAAGGAGAACACCATAAACGCTGATATCATCGAGTCTGTTGCGATCACGCTTGGGCTGAAGTCAGTGGAGTAGCCTCTCTAAAAAGCCCTGAACTCCTCTGCACCCAGCACAGGGTTTAATCTCAACACCTCCACCTTCACAAGGAATCTATATCTGTCTGTCTTTATCTCCATGAATGAGGGATACCAGAAATCACCCTCCCTCTCTGGCCTTTGATAGGTTATATAAAGGGCTCTCCCGCCTACCTGTAGAGACTGCCTCAGGGGCAGGAGCGTCTCTTTATCAATACATATCTCCCTCCCCGCATCCCTGATCACATACACATCATCCCCCCTGTACATCTCTCCTCCCTGCACACCATCCCACCAGAAGACCACATTATAAAGTTCCTCTATAAATGGCCTCCATTCCTCCCCCACCCTTCCATAGAGCACATAAACATCATCCCCCTTGACGACCACATCCACTGTGAGCATCCCGAGGTTATAAACCCTCACATGTGCCATTCTGGGCCTCTTTATCAGAACAGAGGCCCTGCTATGGTAGAGTGGCCTCCCATCCCTCTCCACATCAATAACAACCACTGTCTTGACGGCGTCAACCCACCTTCCTGCCTCTGAGAGGACCTCACTGAGCGTAAGGTCCATGCCACCATAGATAGGGGGAGGTATGTGTCTGGGTGCACAACCCAGAAGGAGTATGAGGACACTAAAAAAATAGAATCTGAAGGGCCTCTTCAAGGCTTCCTGTCCCTATTATCTCGATCTCCTGGGCCTTAAGGCTGCGTGAATTTCCAAGGGGTATCACCGCCTTTTTGAACCCTATCTTTACGGCCTCCTTGAGCCTTGCCTCTGCCTGGCTTACAGGCCTCAGCTCACCTGACAGCCCTATCTCACCGAATGTAAATATCCCCGACTCCACGGGCATATTCTTGAATGATGATGCAATGGCACCGATGACACCCATATCTACTGCAGGCTCATCTATCCTCAGGCCTCCAACCACATTCACGAAGACGTCCATATTCCCAAGGTGCATACCGAGCCTCTTCTCAAGCACTGCTATGAGGAGGTTCACCCTGTTGTAGTCAACCCCTATGGCGGTCCTTCTTGGCACACCAAAACTTGAGGTGGTGACAAGGGCCTGAACCTCTACAAGCAGGGGCCTCGTCCCCTCAAGGGCCACGGTAACAACAGAGCCAGGAACACTGTTTGGCCTTTCCGAGAGGAATAACTGTGAGGGGTTATCCACCTCCCTCAGACCTTTCTCCGTCATCTCGAACACCCCTATCTCATTCGTTGAACCGAATCTATTCTTAACAGCCCTCAGTATCCTGAAGGGATTACCCCTGTCACCCTCGAAATACAGGACCGTATCCACTATATGCTCAAGGACCTTTGGCCCTGCTATCGCACCCTCCTTTGTCACATGGCCTATAAGGAAGAGCGGGATACCGTGCCTTTTGGCAAGAAACATCAACCTCGTTGCACACTCCCTTATCTGACTAACAGAGCCAGGGGCTGAGGATATCTCGAGCGAGAATATCGTCTGGATTGAATCAATCACGAGGACCTTTGGCTTTATCTGTTCAACCACAGAGATTATTCCCTCAAGGGACGTCTCGGGAAGGAGTATTATACTCTCAGACCTTACGCCGAGCCTCTCGGCCCTCAACTTCACCTGTTCAGGCGACTCCTCACCCGATACATAAAGCACCTTCCCAAGCGTTGAGAGCCCATCGAGTGCCTGTAGCACCAGCGTTGACTTGCCGATACCAGGGTCACCACCGATAAGCACAACAGAGCCCATCACCACACCACCACCGAGCGTCCTGTCGAGTTCTCCTATCCCTGTGCCTGCCCTTTTGCCTGACGTCAGGGAGATCTCGGATAGCTGCACAGGGGAGGCTGTCTTCTGGACAACAAGCCCTGAAACCCTCTCCTCCTCTACAAGACTATTCCATGCACCGCAGTCAGGACACTTACCAAGCCACTTCGGACTCGAATAGCCACAACTCTGGCATTGATAGAGGATCTTTTGCCGTGTCATAAGGTATTATAACATGATCAATAAACCCTATAGGTTTATAGTCCGATATCCTACCTGATCAGTTACGCTGTTGACTTTGGAGGCCAGATTCTGTTAGTTTTTTAAAAGATTTCCTAATTATTCCTTATCGGCGGTGTAGCTCAGCTGGTTAGAGCATGCGGCTCATATCCGCAGAGTCGTAGGTTCGAGTCCTACCACCGCCACCATCTCCATCTCCCTTCATCATTTAGTTGATGGAATGGAGGGTTATTTTGCCTTCTCGTATATCTTTCTCTGAAGCTCCTGGATCTCCTTCTGGAGTTTTATAACGGTCTCCGTCTTTGTCTCAGGGTTACGGAGGGCTTCATAATATTCAAAGGTCTTGCTATTGAGCTGCCTCCTGAGATCGACCGTTTCATCAAGAAACCTCTGGTACCTCTCTGCACCATAACCCCACATCATACCAGGCCCCATCATCCCGCATCCACCATAGCCCATGCCGGATCCCATCATCATGTTGTGCATCATCCCATAACCATAACAAGGGCATGTGCCATAACCCATCATCCCTGATCCCATACCATATCCACCCATCATTCCTGGCCCCATCATGCCCATCATCCCATAGCCCATCATCTGATACGGACTATAGTAGGTAGAGGTGGTTTCCATCCCTTCGTGGCGTCCCTGACCGCCACCACTCATCATGCCTCCCTCCATATGGGCGAGGCTATCTGTTGTCAGTACGGCCAAGACCAGCAATATGCTTAAAAGGATACCCTTCATCTCTTTTTACCTCCTTTTTTAACAACAATGACCATGCATTTCATGGTCCTCTGTCTCTTCTGTATACCTCTCTGGCTCCCTCTCAAATGCCTCCTTACAGCCTACTGCACAGAAATAATAGGTCTTTCCCCTGTATTCGGTCTTTGCCACGGCCTCATCCTCCCTAATCCTCATGTGACACACTGGATCGACCACCATCTTCCCTTCACCTCCTTTCTTTGGCTTTAAGGTTTAATCTATATATACCATACCCCCCTATGGTATGTCAAGGAAGGCCTACAGGAGAATAGATTAAACATTTACAATCATTATTATTTGGGATATAATGGGACTAAAGGCGGAGGATAATGATACCTTATATTATCGCCCTTATAATGGCCTCCCTTATCTCCCTGATTCCCCAATCTTCCCGTGCGGAGAAGGCAAAAACGATTGATGAGCTTGTAAAGATGTATGATATCACCCGGTGTATAGGGTGCCACAGGGACAAGTATGAGGAGTGGAAGGACTCGACCATGGGCAATTCGGTTGTTGACCCCCGTGTCCTGAGGGGCTGGAGGACGTTCATAAGGCTTGAGCTTGATCAGGAGCCCACCCTCTCAAGGAAGGATCTGACCATATGCCTCAACTGTCATGTGCCCCAGATAAAGGACGCCACACCAGAACTTGTTGAGCATATCGCGGAACTCGTGATAATGGCCGTTGAGGATAAAGATGAGGGGAAAAGGGAATACGCAAGGAAGGAGCTTTCAAAGCTCAATCTTAACTGTCTCAGTTGTCATCATTTAAGGGCAAGGGGGTTTGAGGGTGAGCCAGAGGAGGGGGTGCTTTACGGCCCCAGGGAGATAACCTCCTCTCCACATGAGGGCATAGGCTTCAAGACCAAAAGGTCAGCCCTAATGTCAAAGTCCGATTTCTGTGCACAGTGTCATCACTGCCCACCCAGCGTCCCGTGGGAACAGTGTCCGACACTTTATACCTCATATGTTGAGGGCTTCCTTGAGAAGGGCAGGAAGGAGACCTGTCAGGACTGTCACATGAGGGATGTTGACAGATCAAAGAAGTCAGGAGGCTGGAACCACAGATTCTATGGACCTGATGATATCGAATTTCTCAAGTCCGCGATCACACTGAACGTAAGGGCAAGGCCCACAAGGTATATTGATATGTACGAGGGCAGGTTCATTCCCGCAGTGGTCCTTGAGGTTGAACTCACAAATAATGCAGGCCATGTCATGCCCCATGGCTGAGCAGTGATGCCAAGGGCGGTGCTGGAGGTCACCGTGAAGGATGATAAAAAAGAGGTGGTGTTTGCAAGAGAGCACGAGTTTACGGTCAACGATCTCTATTTTAAGGGTGGGAAACAGGTTGCAATGGCAGAATGGGATATAACAGCCACTGAACACTTTGACCTCGGTGTCAGACCCATTGAGCCATATAAGTTTACATATGTAATACCACTAAGCCCTGACACGGCCTCTATTGAGGCAATCGCCCAGTTCAGATATCTCTATTCCCGTGATAAGACATTCGATGTTCAGAGGGCCTCACATAAAGTCGTCATAGAGTAAACCGTTTCGATCTTCACAATCCCTTCACAATTGGGTTCTATCTTATAATATAGAGGAGAATGGAAGAGATCGGGATAGTAAAGAGTGTTGACGGTGCCATGGCAAAGGTGGTCCTGGCACGCAGGAGCAGCTGCTGTGAGAGCTGTGAGAAGGATGTCTGCGACATCCCCGAAGAAGGGGTTGAGACCGAGGCCATAAATCAGGCAGGTGCAAAGGTCGGACAGAGGGTAAAGGTGGTGATGAAGCCCTATACCTTTATAAAGGGTGCTCTCGTCCTGTATCTCTTCCCAGTGGTCGCCCTGTTCTTGGGTGCCTTTGCCGGAAAGGTGTATCTGAGCAGGCTATTTGAAGGGACGGACAGTGAGCTCCTTGCAGCAGCCGGTTCACTCATCGCGTTTTCTGTCTCGCTCTTCTTCGTAAAGATAATCTCAGGGAGGATGTCTAAGAAGACGGAATACAAGTCCGTTATCGAATCTATTGTGGAGGGATGAGATGGCAGAGGTTACATTAAAGATCGAGGGTATGAGCTGCCAGCACTGTGTTATGAGTGTAAAGAAGGCAGTTGATTCACTGGATGGGGTGAGCTCATCGGATGTGGAGGTCGGAAGCGCAAGGGTGGTCTATGACGAAAGCAGGCTTTCTGAAGAGGCGATAAGGGAGGCCATCAACCGTGCAGGTTATAAGGTGGTTTAATCCCTTTTAACAACCCTCTTCTTTATGGCGGCCTTGGCGAGTCTGTCTGCCTCCCTGTTTTCCTTTCTCTCTATATGGATGATATTATACTCCTTAAAGGTCTGAAGGAGGGATCTCGCCTTTGTCCAGAGCGGCAGGAGTCCCCTGTTTCTGACCCTGTATTGTCCGTTTATCTGCCTTACAATAAGCTCTGAATCAAGAAAGACCCTTATCCTGTCCGTGCCCAATGTCTTTGCCGTCTCGAGCCCCTTGATCAGGGCCGTGTATTCGGCAACATTATTTGTGGTGACACCTATGTATTCTGAGATCTGAAGAGTCTTATTCTGCGAGGGGATACTGATGACTATACCTATACCTGCATCACCTGGATTCCCGCTCGATGCACCATCACAGTGAAGCTCGGTATATCCATTACCCATCTCTGGTGTATGTCTTCCTCACTCACCCTCACGAACATGATGGGGTTGATAGTATAAAAACCTCTTACAGTAGTAACATGTAAAGATATCCTTGTTCTGTTTGATATCGTTGTATAATTGAGGCGGGATGTTGGTGTTACAACCAAGACACACCTCGTTCTCTACCGGGACAACGGCTATACCTTCAAACTTCTTGAAGAGGTTCATATAGTGCCTGTAGAGCTCCTCATCCAGCCGGCTTACAAAATCCTTTCTCCTGCTCTTGTAAAACTCCATCTCCTTGTAAAGGGCCTTCTTCTCCTCCTCCAGTGCCCTCTCGTGCCTCTTCAGTTCCTCCTCTGCCTCCTTGACCCTTGACTCCTCTGCCTTTAAAACGCCATTCATACCTTCAAGCTCTTCCATATACTGGAGCAGTTCATCCTCTACTTCGTTCTTCTTCTTGTTATGGGCCTCTATCTCCTTGAGATGTGCCTCATACTCCTTGTTCGTCTTTATCTCCCTGCTCTTCTCCTTCAATTTATTAATCCTGTCCTGTATCTCGTCAAGCTGAAATTCAAGGTCTTTCTTCCTCTTCCTGACCTCCTCATACCTTGCCCTAACACCCTGGAGCGCATTTGTTGCCTCTCTTAGATGATTACGTGGGTCTTTTAAACGGGCAGGGAGTGATTCTATCTTCTCGGCTATAGAGAGTATGGAGGAATCCAGCTCCTGAAGTTCAACGAGAAGCCTCAACTGTTCATTCAATACCTTCTCCATCTGAAATTATAGTAAAATTTTAACAAATATCATCAAAAATCTAAACCAGCGATAGTATTATCTCCCTCTCCTCTGTATCCACACGCTCCACCCTCACACCCACCTCCATGCCGATAGTGAATGACCTCTTTGTTCGCCTCCCGACAAGCCTATAACCCCTCTCATCAAACCTGTAGTAGTCATCCATCATTGAGGACACATGGACACTCCCCTCAACAAAGAAGTCCTTAAGTTGAACCCTGAGCCCATAGGGACTGATGGAGGTGACTATCCCCTCATACTCCTCTCCGAGCCTATCCTTCATAAACCACACCCTCATGGCGTTGATGACCTCCCTCTCCACCTCATCAGCCACCCTCTCCCTCCTTGATGAGTGAACAGCTATCTCTGGCAATATCTCCTGGAGGTATCTCCTCCTTCTCTCCGAGATCCCCTTCTTACCAATCACATCCTTGAGTATCCTGTGCACGACAAGATCAGGATACCTCCTTATTGGAGATGTGAAGTGTGTATAACAGTCTGATGCAAGGCCGAAATGTCCGATGTTATCAGGTGAGTATCTGGCCTGTTTTAGGGATCGTAAAAGGAGTATATTGAGTAGCGCCTCTATATGCATCCCCTTTGCCTGCTGGAGTATTGAATGGAAGGCATGGGGTCCGGCCTTTTTGAAGCTGAGCCCAAAGGCCTTGAATATGGGCCTCAACTCTTCAAGCTTTGAGGGATCAGGCCTTTCATGCACCCTGTATAAGGAAGGAACACCCCGCTCTTCAAGATACGATGCAACAGCCTCGTTTGCAGCGATCATGAACTCCTCTATGATCATGTGGCTGAGGTTCCTTTCGGCCCTTATGATCGCCTCTGGCCTCCCCTGTATATCAAGGAGGATCTCTGGTTCAGGCAGGTCAAAATCAAGACTGCCCCTCTTTATCCTCCTCTCACGGAGTATCTCACACAGTTCCCTCATGATCTCCAGGTCTTTGAGGAGATATTCATATCTCCTCCTCTCATGAGGGTCTTTATCAAGGAGTATCTTCCTTACAGATGTATATGTCATCCGTTCGTTACTGTTTATGACGCTCGGATAAAATTCCCTTCTTATCAGTTCCCCTCTCCTGTTAAAATGCATCTCAACTGTAATGGTGTATCTATCTGTATTTGGCAGAAGACTGCAGAGATCCTCCGAGAGCCTCTTTGGGAGCATGGGGATCACCCTGTCCGGGAAATAGACACTCGTCCCCCTCTTCCTTGCCTCAAGGTCCACCGCCGAATCCCACGGGACATAATGACTCACATCGGCAATATGGACAAAGAGTATGTATCCATTGGGTGTCTTCTCGATGGAGACCGCATCGTCAAAGTCCTTTGCGGTCTCTCCATCGATGGTGACGGTCAGCCTCTTCCGGAGGTCCACCCTCTTCCTTACACTCACCCTATCGTGGAGCCCCCCAACCTCCTCATTTACAGACCTTGGGAATCTATGAGGAAGGGAATACTCCTCTATAATTGCCTCTATCTCAAGGCGTGGTTCATCCACTTCAGGTAGCACTTTTATCACCCTGCCCTCGGGTGGTTTTGTCTGGGTTGGGTAGGATATCAGCTCCACTACCACGGTCTCCCCTATCCTCGCATCCCCTCTGTTCCTCGGTGCAATATAGACCTCAAAAGGCAGCCTCTTATTCTTTGGTCTTACATAGTAGAAGTTTTTATCCCGTAGAAGAGTCCCTGCAATCCTTCTATGCTCCCTCTTCAGTATCTTCACTATACTCCCTTCCCTCCGCCTTTCACTATCAACGCGGGCAACAACATGATCACCTGACATTGCACCAAGCGTCCTTCTTGGTGGGATAAAGAGATCAGACTCTCCGGCCTTATCAGGTATGACAAACCCATAGCCATCCCTGTGGCCTTCAAAGAAGCCTGTAATAAGGTTCATCCTTTCGCTGAGGCCATAAAACCCGTAGCGATTCCTGTATATATCACCTGACTCGATCATTGATTGAAGGAGTCTCTTGAGATGTCTGTGTCTGCCCTTCCTTATGCCGAGGCCCCTTGCAATCTCCCTCAGACTGACAGGCCTGTCTGTCTCATCCCTGAGGAACCTTAAGATCAAATCTTTATCTATCCTTGGACTCATATGACTGCACAATTATACCGCAACACAAGTCTCGTCTTCAAAAACGATCAAAACATTCCTTGCGTTTTGACCTTAGCCAAGGTTATATTAGAGTCTGATACGCTGTGTACAAAAGGGATTAAAAGAACAGAAGATTAATCTTTAAATGACCGTGTCATGCCTAATTGCCTAATGGATGGTTATTATCTTTTGATAAAGATATAACTTAAAGGCCCCAGGTGAATAAGGCACCTAAATAAGCGTCTACTCTAAGTAATTCGAGTTTCTTTTAACACAAGCAGTATTATGCAAAAAGCAGGCAAAAACAAAGGTAGATACTTATCCTTATGATATTTATATGATTAAATTGATTGATATTTTTGGGAGGGCAAACCATGTCTAAGAATAATGAGATCAAATTAAACAATGAAATAGCGAGGTATCAACGGACTATCGCTACACAGAAAAGGACCATCGCTACGCAAAAACGCACTATTGCAGCACAAAAAAGGACTATCGCAGCACAAAAAGAAAGGATGGCCATTGAAAAGAAGAAAGTTATCGAAATATCGGAGGTGGTTGAGAGAACAAGCATCCTCTTATCCCGAGTCATCGAATTGAGAGACCCGTATACGAAAGGCCACTCAGAACATGTAGCTGAAATAGTAGTAAATTTTGTTAATTTAAACAGCCCATTAAATTTTTCAAAGGAAAAGATTCCGGTTATATATCGGGCGGCCTTACTCCATGATATTGGCAAAATCGGCATAACCGAGCAGGTCTTGAATAAGCCAACCAAGCTAACAGAAGCTGAATTTATTATGATCAAATATCATCCGATTCTTGGATATAATTTGATTAAACCTTTGCTTTTTGACGAGCTAATAAGGGATGCAATCTTATACCATCACGAAAATTTTGATGGAAGTGGTTATCCCCAAGGATTAAAGGGAGACAACATTCCACTAATTGCACGCATATTTAGAATCGCTGATTATTATGATGCATTAACAAGTAGTAGGCCATATCGTGAGGCCCTTAAACCTGATGAGGCACTGAGGATCATGAAAGAACAGAGCAATTGCTTTGACCCTGAATTATTTTCATTTTTTATTGAAAATATAAGATATCTCACGAGACGTTCCACATGATCTTATCTCCTGCAGGTGCCTCTACAAGAAGGATGAATAAGTACGGTCATCCCACCGAAAGGATTTACTGAGACAGATCTATTTTAGGGTAAATACCCTAACCACCCTTTTCCAATTCCCCTATGAATACCTCTACAACACGGGGGTCGAACTGTGTGCCAGAACACCTCTTGAGCTCCTCTATGGCCCTCTCTCTACCAGGTGTCCTGCGGTAGGGTCTTTCAGCGGTCATTGAGTCGAATGTGTCTGCTACAGCCAGTATCCTGGAATGGAGGGGGATATCCTCTCCCTTAAGCCCCTCTGGATACCCCTTTCCATCCCACCTTTCGTGGTGGTGTCTTATCCAGGGGATAATGTGTCTTAGCTGTCTTATTGGTGAGAGAAGACGGGCGGACTTCTCAGGGTGTGCCTTGACAACCTCGTATTCCTCATCTGTGAGTCTGCCTGGCTTGTCAAGCAGGGCATCATATGTGCCTATCTTGCCTATGTCGTGGAGCAGACCCGCAATCCTGAGGTCCTCAAGCTCCCTCTCATCCATACCCATGGCCCTCCCTATAATGAGTGCGTATTCTGTAACCCTCTCTGAGTGTCCCCTTGTCCAGGGACTCTTTGTGTCTATCGCCTCTGAGAGTGCGGTTATGGTGCCGATAAAGAGTTCCCTGAGATCTGTAAACAGCCTTGAGTTTTCAAGTGCAACAGATATCTGTGCAGAGATATTCTCTATGGTAGAGATATCTTCAGGGGAAAAGGCAGATGGTCTCCTTGATGCGATTATCAATACCCCTATACCCTCATCCTTTATAATCAAGGGATAGCAGATGAGTGATTGCAGGCCCTCCTCAAGCATCATCTCCATCATGTGGCATCGGTTCAGCGGTTCTTTGAGGTCAGGTCTGTAGCTGACCCTCCCGTGTTCTATCACACCACATATCTCATTCGCCTCGGCCCTTGCAAACATCTTCTTCTCTATTGATTCAAGACCAAAGCCTGCCTCATACTGGAAGCATCCGCTCTCCTTGCTGCTGAGGATTATGGCAGAGGCATCACAATTGACAACCACCTTTCTTATCATCCTCACGGCGGTGTTTAATATCTCCCTCCTGTCGAGTGTTGAGAGCACAGACCTGTCGATCTCATGCATCACCTGTATGGTCTCTATCTTGCGGGAGAGCTCCATGGTCTTCTCTATGGACTCCTTATAAAGGTTCGCCTCCTCAAGGGCTATGGAGACCTGATTTGATATCCCCCTCATGATGATATAGTCCCTCTCCTCAAACGCCCTATCCTCTCTGTAGGCATTCAGTATCAGACCCAACAACCGCCTCCTGCCCTTCAACGGGATGAAGGAGATAGACCTGTAATCCTTCAGCCATGCAAGTGGTGCAAGGGGCTGTATATCACCGTTGATCACCTTGATCTCAATGGATTCAGGCCCATGAAATCCAAGCCTCCTCAATGCGTCTATGGCGAGCGTCTCTGTCCTGAATGTGGCCTTCAGATCATGTGTCAGGCCTGAGGAGCTCCGTGGGCGGAGGACCTTGTATTCATCATCCCACAGATAGAAGAGGCAGGCGTCACAGTCCATGATCCTTCTGACATTATCCACCGTCAGCTTCATAAGGGCATCCATGTTTGTCGTCCGTGCAGTGGCCTCGGTGAGGGTGAGGAGGCTCGTGGAGATATCCCTCTCAAGCCTTATCCGCTCCTCTGCCCTCTTCTCCTCGGTGATGTCCTCCATGATATGGAATGAGTGGAGTAGTCTGCCCTCGGTATCATATACAGGATAATACCTGACCTTAAAGACCTTCCCACCAATTGTCATCTCCTCCTCTTCTTCCCTGCCTGTCTCAAGGGCCCTGATGCACGCTGCCGACGGTCCGTCCATCCTTGGAAATATCTCATAGTATGGCCTTCCTATGATACTTATATAATCCATACCTGCATGTTCTCTATAGGCCCTGTTTGCCCGTATGATCCTGAAGTCTCTGTCGTGCATGATAATGGGGTCTGATATCCTGTCGAATGTGAGCTCCCAGTCCTTCTTTGCCTGCTCAAGCCTCTCTGTGGACTCATTCAGATCCTCAAGCATATAGAGCATGGCGGTGCGTGTCTCTTCGAGGTCGCGTTCCCTCTCCTTTGCCTTCTCAAGCTCTCTCCTGAGCTCCTGGATTATCCTGTCCTTGTCAAGCTCCACCCTTGTCCCTCAACCTCCTGAGTTCTGTCTCAAGGTCCCTGACCCTCTCCTGCAATTCCCTTATCCTGAACTCCCTCTTTATGGTGGCCCTCCTGAACCTCTCAAGTTCATTCAACCTCTCCTTGAGGCTTTCCTCTGTCTCGCTCCTATAGATCGCAACCCCTAATATGTCTGCTGCTGTCCTCAGGGCATCGATCTCTATTATTGACCATTCCCTCTCCTGTCTGCACTCATCGAAACCCATGAACCCCCACCATCTGTCCTTCACAAATATGGGCATGGCAAGGATGGACTTGATATCCTGTGCCTTCAAGACCTCCTGCTCAGCCCCTGGAAAGTCCTTTATATTTCCATATACCGGCTCTCCCTTCTGCATTATATCTACCCACCTATGAAATCCCTTCTCCTCTGCCGGGAAGTCCTGTAGTTCGGGGTTATCTATCTGTGGCTCGACGCCCTCTGCTACCCATTCGAAGAGCTGACTACAGAGGAGCCTTCCATCTTCAGAGGTGTGACTCTTGAATATATACACCCGACTCACATCACTTGCTATGCCAATGCGCTGGAGTATCCCATTGATGTTCCTATCCCATGGGCCTGGCCTCAGGAACTCCTCTGCTGCAAACCTCACGGACTCAAGGATCGCCTCACGCCTCCTCATGGCCCTCTCAGCCATCACACGCTCTGTGACATCGCGGAGATTGACAAGCACCATCACGCCCTCGTCCCAGGGCACGAGGTTCACCGTCATATCCATTGGACAGATACTGCCATCAGACCTGAGGAACTCCACCGATTCAAGCACGGTCTTCTGGACCCTGACCTCTCTGGTGAGGTCTTCAAATGTCAGGGGTGTTGAGGGGCTGAGGAGGATCGAGAAGGGCTTTCCTATGAGGGTCTCCTCAAAATAACCGAGCAGCCTGAAGGTGGTCCTGTTTGCAGACCTTATGATACCTGATGGGCTCACTATCATTAATACATCAGGTGAGTTGTTAAAGATGGCCCTCAACTTTGCCTCTGACTCAAGCACCGCCCTCTCTGAATCCTTTCGCTGGATTATGCCTGACAGTGTGTTGGCCACAGCCATTAGGAAGTCCCTCTCTCTTTGTGATTCCCTGTGTCCCTCCTCAAGGTATATATTTATCACCCCTTTCACCCTCTCCCTGTATAGGATAGGGACACAGTAATGGCCATGCGGAGTGACCCCCGAGAATGGAGGTGAATGATCCTGATGAAGGGAATCGGTAAACTGTATCTCCTTTGTGGCAGCGGTAAGCCCACAGAGGCAGCTACCGAACCTTACCCGTGAACACCTCTGCCTTATCTCCTCGGGCAGGCCCCTTTGAGCCTTCATTATCAATACCCCTTCCTCGGCAACGAATATCGCACCCTTTGGCTGGAATGTAAGCCACTCAACAGAGAGTATCTCTTCAAGGGCCCTGTCCAGTACCTCCTCGAGTGAGAGGTCCTCAAGTGAGAGCCTCAGGAGGTTGCCAAGGACCTCCTGGATGTTATGCTGGCCCTTGACCTCATGGTGTTCATCCCTCATCCCCTCAACCTCCTGAGTTCCTCCTCAAGATCCTTTATCCTCCTCCTCAACTCCTCCATCCTCAACTCCCTCTTCACCGTAACCTTTCTGAACCTCTCAAGCTCGTCCACCCTCTTCCTCAGCTCCTCCTCCGCCTTCTTCCTGGTGGTGATATCCGTGAGGCTTATGAGAGCAATGGCACCTTCCTTTCTGCGATCTATCAGTGAGACCTCTGCAAGGAACGTCATGGCGTCCTCATCCACTCCAGAAACACCTGCCCCCTCATTACACACAGGGGGGAGCGTTACCTCCCTCCTCTGACATTCAAGCGTCTTGAAACACCTGAACAGCTCCCTTTTGAGTATATCCACAACATCCCTTGGCTTTATAGGGATATGCGACTTATCGGGGCCTATATTTGTTGAGAGTATCTCATATCTATCATTGAGGATTATAAGGACCGCTGGAACCGCTGCCACTATACCTTCTATGAACTCCTTCTGGGCCTGGGTGGTCTTGATGGCGTGTTCAAGCTCACCGGCCATCCTGTTAAAGCCCTGGGTCAACTGCCCTATCTCGTCATCAGAGGTGTAGTCTATCCTCGTATCCAGCCTCCCGTTTGCCAGTCTGTTGACCACCTCATTTAACCTCTTTATCGGATCCGTTATCTTTCTTGAGATCAATATCGAGATAAAAAGGACCAGAAGGCATCCAAGGATTGTAAGACCTGAACTGAGGGATATGAAGCGAGACGATATGTTCTTTATCATCTCGGCATTCAACTGCTCTGCGGTGAGGCTCTCCTTTAAGACATACTGAAAGGACAGGTTGATGAGTATACCACCGATTACTATTATCATGAAGAAGGATATGATGATCTTGTTCCTGAGGCTTGAGGCCGGCTGTTTCACATCGTTCTGCATTATCAGGTATCCCTTATGACACCTATAAACTCAGTGTCCTGAGCAGATTATATCCTATGAAGAAGACGACCATGGCGGAGAAAAACCCCGTAAATGCCATTATCAGGGCCTTTGCACCATTGTTACTGAATAACCCCCTTATATCCGCATTGAGGCCTATGGCCGAGAGGGCGATTGACCAAGACACCACATGGACGGGACGGATAAAGGGGATCATGATCTCGCTGTAGAGGTATTCATCGTATCTGGAGATCAATGTCCCTGCTATACCAGGGATGAGGAATATCCAGAGCACCAGTGGTATCTGGAACCTGCCCTTTATCATGCTTGCAAAGATGGGTATTGAGATGAGCAGGCCGAGGTATCTAACGGCCTTAACAGAGAGGGCCAGTGACAGGAGCCCCTCACCTGACATCACCCTCTCCAGATAAGGGATATTACCGACCGCTATCCTTATGAAACCGGTGAATTGCAGGACCATACCAGAGAGTATCCCGTAGGATCTGTCCGTCATGCCTGATATGGTTGCGATAAATGGGAAGATTATGAACAGGGCGGTCATGGCTGTGATGGTCACAGACAGCAATGATATGGATACATCGTCAGGCTCTGCGTCCACTGCAGGCGATGTTATGACGATTGCAGAGGCACCACAGATGGCAGAGCCGTTGGCGATGAGGTAGGTTATCTCCCGCTTCTGTCCCAACACCCTCCCTGATATGATTATGGATAGAAAGTAGACAGCCATCACGAGCAGGAGCAGGATGGCCATATCAAGGTGCACCTCTGCAAATCTCGTAAAATTCAGGTTATGGGCAGAGTAAAGGACCAGCCCGATCGGTATAAATACCCTTGTCGGAAGACTCAATCCCCCCTCTATATCTCCAATATCAGGGAAGAGTGCCCTCACCATGATCCCGAGGATGAGAGAGACAACCAGCGGGTCTATCAGGGGAGAGTTCACCAAGATATGTATCCCATAGCCACCTGCACCTATTATGGCTGCAAGTATTAGTCTAACAAGCTCTTTATGGTTGGTCTCCATATCCCGTGCCTCAGTAATTCGTAAAACACTTTTACCCCTGTATTATTTAATTATATATGCCTTTACAGAAAAAGCAAGAAGATTTTTCCAGGCCTTTCCACCCCTTGATAAAATCCTGCCTTAAAGGTTATAGTAGCAGGATTTAAAATAAGAATGGAGGTTATACAATGTTTCCAGATATAGCATATGCAATGGCAGGCCCTGGAGGTGGTGGTGAGGCAGGGCCACAGGGAGGACTTGCTGCATTCTCCTCCTTCCTTCCCCTTATCCTGATATTCGTCATCTTCTATTTCCTCCTCATAAGACCCCAGTCGAAGAAGGCAAAGGAGCACAAACAGATGCTCGAGAGTCTCAAGAAGGGAGACAAGGTTATGACCAGTGGTGGCATACTCGGTGTTATAGAGGACATCGATGGTGATATAGTGACCTTGAAGGTGGGGGTAAAGGACGATGTAAGGATAAGGATAAACCGGAATTATATCGCTGCCTTGAGGGGTAAGGAGGGATGAAGAAGAGGTTCTTCTGGAGGGTCCTTGCCATCTCGGTTGCAACGATCCTTTCAATAATCCTCTTCCTCCCCACCACCAGGCTACGCCCTTCCCTTCCTGAATGGTTGCAGAAGTATGGCCTCACCCTTGGATTAGACCTTCAGGGTGGTATCCATCTTGTCTATGAGGTGGACGGTGACAAGGCGGTCGATATCACCACAGAGCGTATAGCCATGAGTCTGGAGAATATCCTCCGTGACAGGGACATCAAGGCCGAGATAAAGAAGGAAGGCCTTGATATCAGAATCACCCCTGCTGATGAGAAGATAAAGGATGCCGTGGCGGATAATTATCCAAACCTTGAACTCATAAACCAGTCTGGAGAAACGCTCGTCTACCGTCTGAGTGACAGGGAGATCAATAATATAAAGAGACTCGCCGTTGAACAGGCCCTTGAGACCATACGTAACAGGGTTGACCAGTTCGGTGTTGCGGAGCCGACCATACACACACAGGGGTCAAACGAGATAGTCGTCCAGCTTCCAGGGATAAAGGATGCAAAGAGGGCCATAGCACTTGTGGGTAAGACCGCTATACTGGAGTTCAAGCTGGTCGATGATGAATCACCCATTGCTGCACAACTGCCTGAGACGATCAGGGCAGGTGAGGAGGAGAAGCTGATCAAGGAGTTCAGCGATAAGATCCCAGAGGATGATGAGATCCTCTTTGGAAGGGTGGTTGAAAAGGGCACCGGAAGGGTCTTTAAAAGGGTCTATCTATTGAAGAAGCAGACCCTCATGACCGGTGACTTTATCAAGGAGGCAAGGGTCAACATAGACCAGAGGTTTAATGAGCCATATGTTGGCCTCTCCTTTAATTCTGCTGGGGCAAAGCTCTTTGAGGAGATCACGGCAAACAATGTAAAGAAGAGGCTCGCTATAATACTTGACAACAATGTCTATTCCGCACCAGTGATACAGGAGAGGATAGCCGGTGGGAACGCACAGATAACGGGAACATTCACCATGGATGAGGCAAAGGACCTTGCCATAGTCCTGAGGTCAGGTTCTCTGCCCGCACCGCTCAAGATGCTCCAGAATGTTACAGTGGGCCCATCCCTTGGGAAAGACTCCATTCAGGCAGGCATAAAGGCAGGTATCATAGCTTCGCTTCTTGTCATAGTCTTCATGGTAGTCTACTACAGGCTCTCAGGTGTCATAGCAGATTTTGCCCTTGTCCTCAATATCATATTCCTCCTTGGTGTGCTCTCTGCCTTCAGGGCAACCCTCACGCTGCCTGGCATAGCAGGGATAATCCTTGCCGTTGGTATGGCCGTGGACAGTAATGTCCTCATGTTCGAGAGGATAAGAGAGGAACTGAGGCTGGGGAAGACACCAAGGGCAGCCATTGATTCAGGCTATGACAAGGCATTCTGGACGATCTTTGACTCCCATGTAACCACATTGATCACAGCGGTCGTCCTCTTCCAGTTCGGGACAGGTCCGATAAAGGGGTTTGCAGTGACCCTTGGCTGGGGTGTGTTCATCAACCTGTTCACAGCGCTCATAGGGACAAAGACCGTCTTTGACCTCATAATCTCGAGAAAGGAGCTGAAGAGGCTTAGTATATGATGGAGCTACTCAAGAAGAGGCCACAGATAGACTTCATGGGCAAGCGCTATATCTCCCTCACATTCTCTGCGCTGCTGATGATCCTCGGCATTATAGCCATAATCCAGATCGGAAGGGGGAAGGCAAACCTCGGTATTGACTTTGCAGGTGGCACAGCGGTCCAGATAAAGTTCAATAACACGGTTCCCCTGAGTGATATAAGGAACGCCCTGATCGAGGGGGGGGTGACCGACTTCGACCTTCAGGACCTCTTCGCAGAGAACAAGGTGCTCATCAGGGTGAAGAAGGGAGAGGAGAGGCTCGGGGGCATATCTGAGAAGATAGTCTCCATACTTACAGAGAGATTCTCGGATCACAACCCTGTGGTTGACTCAACAACAGAGATAGGCCCGAAGGTCGGCTCAAGACTGAGAAGGGATGCGATGTGGGCGATCCTCGCGGCCATAATAGGTATCCTCATATATATAACCGTCAGATTCCAGTTCAGGTTCAGTGTGGGTGCCACACTGGCCACATTCCACGACGTCCTCGCAGTCCTTGGCATCTTCTATCTGCTTGGGAAGGAGATAAACCTTATACTCGTCAGTGCACTATTGATGATAGCTGGTTACTCCCTGACAGACACGGTCGTTGTCTTTGACAGGATCAGGGAGAACCTGAGGGCAAGGCGTAAGGAATCGGGCTTCAACATCATAAACCGCAGCATCAACGAGGTCCTCTCAAGGACCATCATCACATCGGTAACCACATTCTTTGCTGCCTTTGCATTATTCTTCTTCGGTGGAGAGGTGATCCATGACTTTGCCCTGGCGATCATGCTCGGGATCATCGTCGGGACTTACTCCTCCATGTTTGTTGCAAGCCCGATTGTATATATGCTCGGAAGGGAGAAGGCGCTGAAGAAGAAGAGATAATGCACAGGAGATGGCTTGTAAGAAGGACAAATAGAGAGTTTCTTGAACACCTCTCCAGGAATGCCTCGATCTCAACCACACTCGCCCAGATACTCATAAACAGAGGCATTAAAGAGCCTGAGACCGTAAGGTCGTTCCTCTCCCCCTCCATTGATGATCTCCATGACCCATTCCTCCTTAATGGGATGGACAGGGCCGTGGAGAGGATCAAGAGGGCCAGGGAGAGGGACGAGACGGTATTTATCTATGGTGACTATGATGCAGATGGCATAACAGCCACCGCCCTCCTGCTTTCTGAGTTGAGGAGGATAGGTATAAGGGCCTGTTATCACATACCAAACAGGATCACCGAGGGCTATGGAATAAGCAAAAAGGGTATTGAGAAGGCAATGGCGTGTGGTGCAGACCTCATAATAACAGCAGACTGTGGCATAAGCTCGGGCGATGAGATAGCAGAGATCACTTCCCAGGGAATGGATGTGATCGTCACAGACCACCATGAACCACCCGAGGAACTGCCTCCTGCCCTGTCAGTGATAAACCCCCACAGGACAGACTCAGCATATCCCTTTAAATACCTCTCAGGAGTGGGTGTCGCCTATAAGCTCATCCATGCCCTTGCGATCGGTCTTGGCAGGAGCGGATCAGGGCTGGAGGAATACCTTGACCTTGTCACCATAGGCACGGTTGCCGATTCAGTGCCGCTGACAGGTGAAAACAGGGTCTTTGTCACATACGGATTAAAATACCTTAACGATGATTCATGCAGGGTCGGGATAAAGGCACTCAAGGACTCCGCAGGTGTCAGGAGGGAGATGACCTCAGGTATCCTCTCTTACACACTCATACCAAGGATCAACGCAGCAGGCAGGCTGGATGATGCAACCGGTGTGGTCGAACTCTTCCTTACCGATGATGAGGAGAAGGCAGAGGCCATTGCCTCCCTGCTTGAGGAACAGAACAGAGAAAGACAGCGCATAGAGGCAGAGGTCTATGAATCTGCCTGCAGGATGATCGACCCCGGGAAGCTCGACAGCGCCATTGTGCTTTCAGACCCCTCATGGCATCAGGGTGTGATAGGTATCGTGGCATCCAGGCTTGTTGAGATGTTCTACAGGCCCGTCTTTCTCTTCTCCCTCAATAACACCATAGCAAAGGGGTCTGCAAGGAGCATCCCACCATTCCATGTTTATAAAGGCATCTCCAGATGCTCTGACATACTCCTTGGATACGGAGGCCACAGCCAGGCAGCAGGTCTCAAGCTCCTCATCGACAATCTACCCGTATTTAAAGAGAGGATAAACCGCATAGTTGATGAAACGATCTCACCTGATGACCTTGTGCCGGTCCTTGAGATAGACGCGGGTGTAAAACTCTCTGAGGTAAACTTCAGCCTCGTAAGGGAACTCTCGCTACTTGAACCATTTGGGGAGTCGAACAGGATACCCCTGCTTGGAGCAAAGGGTGTCGAGATAACTGATTACAGGGTTGTGGGCAATGGCCACCTCAAGATGATGGTGAGACAGAAGAATGTGAGCATAGACACCATAGGCTTCAGCATGGGTGAGCTTATAGACCTCCTTGAGAGCGCAACCACATTTGATATAGTCTTCACCCCATCGCTTAATGAATATAACGGCACAAAAAGCCTCCAGCTTTACCTCAAGGCGATAAGACCCAGCATCGAATAGCCAGCCCCAAAACTTGCACTTCGTAAGTGCAGGAATTAAGGCCTTATAATTTCTATAAAATTTTAAATATAAATTATCCAAAAATTTGCACTTACGAAGTGTAGGGTTTTGGCTTAGAGTTCTCTGAGGAGCTGGATGGTCTCTTCAAGGGTCTTTCTGTGCCACAGTATAGAGACATGATTTACCGGAAGGTTATAATGGGCCTCTGCCCATGGAAGCACAGAGCTTCTGGCAGTAACGAGCAGGTCTCCTTTGCCATTGAGCATCTCATCAGGTATGACCCTTGAGGGCAACAGTCTTATCAGGGACTCGGGGATGGAGAGTACGGGCCTTGGATAGAGTCTTGCACCCCTCTTCCGCCATGCATATACCGTCAATATCTTCGGCCTTGTCCCACCAAAGGATAGATACCTTACACCCTTTCGTGGTGAGTCATCGAGGCCCTTGAAAAACTCTGAGTCAGGGAGCAACTCCTTGAGGGCATTCCCCTCAAGGAGGTCATTGACATGTCTTATTATCCTTGAGACAGCCGAGTGTGTGTGAGTAGGGAGTGCCCTCTTTATAATCGGATAGAGTGGCATGAGATAATTCCCGATACGGGAGAGTGAGCTTCCCCTGTGGGGTGTCGCTATGGTTATAAGGGCATCAACCCTTGTCCTCCGCCTCTGCATGAACCTCCTTGCTATGAGCCCTCCGCGGCTGTGTCCTATGAGGGCAACAGGACACCCAGGGAAGAGCCTCTTTATCCTCTTCATCACCTGCTCCAGATCCCCCACCGCGACATCTATAGGCCCAACAGGCCTGCGCTGGCTGAAACAGACGAGATTAAATCCCTCTTCCTTCAGCACAGCCCACAGGGAGTTGATCCTGCGGGGTATACTGCCAACAGATATCAATCTCTTATTCGTGGCTGAACATGGCCTCGGTGGGGTTGCGGCTATCACCCTGAGAGGGATGTTCTTTGCGAATACCTTTGTCTCAAGGGGGTTGAGCCAGATGTCCTTGTTCATCCCGAGACCGTGTATCAGGATTACGACAGGTCTGCCGTTTCCGGCCTTATGGATGGTTACATCCAGATCCACAATCGTCCACCTACAGTTCCTCTGCCAGGACCTTTATGATCTCTCCGTCCTTGTTCAGATAAACAACCTCTGTTATCTGTGCGTTCTTTATCATCCTCCTGCAGAGGAGACATGGATGTCCATTGGCCACTGTATTGTCCTCCTCAAAGCCTGCTATATAGATGGTGCTGCCCTTCATCCTCTCAGGCGGGCCATTTATAATGGCATTCTGTTCGGCATGAACCGCCACACAGAGCTCATATCTTTCGCCAGGGGGCACATTCAGGGACTTCCTCTTGCACACGCCTGCATCAATACAGTTTGTCTCACCCCTTGGTGCACCATTGTATCCTGTACTGATTATGACCCTGTCCTTCACAATAACTGCCCCATACTTCCTGCGCATGCAGGTTGAACGGGAGGAGACAACCTTTGCTATCTCAAGGAAGTATGTATCCCAGTCAGGACGCATGGATTTAATTATAACAGATTTGCAATTTATCAAATGCTTTGTTAAAAATAATAAACTGTCTTGAGGAGGTCATGTGAAGAAGGAGCTGGAGATTGAAGAGAGGGTGAGGTTGCTTGAGAAGGAGGTCAACCTGATCGGTGATGATATCGAGAGGCTGAGGCTTGATCTTGAGGAGACCGTGGACAAATTAAAGCTTGAGATTCAGGCCATCAAGATGACCCTTAGGGAACTCTTGCCAGGGTTCGAGAAGAGGCATAGTACTATAAGGGAGTCTGTTATAAGGGAGATCGACCCCGAAGACCTGCAATAGGGTCTGATCCACACCTGCAATGAATCCACTCGATATCTACAGGATACTTCCACGCATCAATTGTGGCGAATGCCCAGCGGGCACATGCATGGCCTTTGCCGTGAGGCTATCAGGGGGCGAGGCGCAGGTATCAGAGTGTGTGAAGCTTACAGAAGGGGCAAGGGACGAGCTCATGAGGATGCTCTCGGACTCTGAACCTGGTGACTGGAAGGAGAGGTATCTTGAGGAGCTCATTGATGAGTTCTCAAGGATCAACCTGAATAAGGTAGCGGATGGTATAGGCGCAGAGGTCAAGGGTGAGGCACTGGTGATAAGATACATGGGAAGGGATGTGATGGTGAGTGCATCTGGTATTGATGGAGGGCTTGATATATGGGACAAACTCCTTGTGTTGATGTACATAAGGAATGCCGGTGGCAGGAGGCCATCTGGCAGGTGGATTGCGTTCAGGGACCTCAAGGACGGTTCGATAAAGTCAGCAGGTTTCAGGGCCATGTGTGAAGAACCCCTCTCAAGGATGTTTGACAAAGATAGGGAGAGGCTCCTCAGGGCGCTCTCTGAACTTGGCGCAGAGAGAATCGGAGGGTACTCAACAGAGCACAGCTACATCATCCATCCCCTGCCGATGATCCCGTTCCTCATCCTTCTATGGCCTGCTGAGGAGGAGTTTGCCACGCAGTGCAGTGTGCTCCTTGATGAGACCGCAACGGACTTCCTCGATGTGGAGGCACTCACATTCCTTGGCCAGGCGCTTGTGAGGGCATTGAAGAGGCTCTCTTAGTCCATGGTGGTTATGAGCGTGTTATAACCCTCCATGGCAAGGCCCCTTGCGAATGAATAGGCGCTCTGCCTGTCCCTGAACTCTCCGATCCTCACCCTGTAGTATGTCCTCCCGTCTATATATGCCCTTGTGATATAGACATTGTTGTATTTAAACTCAAGCGCCCTCTTCAGTCTGAGTGCGTTTGATCTATCAAGGAAGGAGCCCACCTGTATGGTCAAGGGGCCTGATGAACCCACATATCCAAAGGAGACCTTCTTTGTATACCCTGTGTCCCTTCCAACATACTCCATCAACACCCTTGCCACACCCTTGTTAATAATCCCTATCTCCCTTGCTGCCCCGTATGAGAGGTCTATATCCCTTCCGCTGACAAAAGGCCCCCTGTCATTCACTGTGACAATAACAGACCTGTTGTTTTCTGGGTTTGTTATGCGTAGCTTGGTGCCAAATGGAAGCTCCCTGTGTGCGGCCGTCATTGCATACATATTGAATATCTCACCTGATGCAGTCGGCCTTCCGTGAAACTCAGGGCCATACCACGAGGCAATGACATATCTGGCACCTGTTGGATATACAGTGGGTTTTGGTGCACAGGATGAGAGGAGCATGGACAACAGTATCAAGACAACAAACCACAGGGCCCCTCTGTTCCTAAGGCCCCTGCTGTCTGTGATCCTCTTTAACTGCACCTTGTAAAGCCACAGTCCCTGCAGACCGCGCATCCTCCTTCGTGTTCCACTGCCCCACCACACTCAGGACATGCCCCGTAGATCACCTTCTTCTCCAGTACAGGATCTGAGCCATTGCCTTTACCCTCTGTCTGATAATACTTCTCGATGGCCTTTGCTATCGCATCAGAACAGGAGAGTATCTTTCCGTTATTCGTCCACTCAGGATTGTGACAGCTTATACCCCTCAGCTGTTTCACGATCTCAGGAGGCGCTATATTGCTCCTCAGGGCGAGGCTCACGAGCCGTCCGATGGCCTCTGCCTGGCTCGCCGCACAGCCACCTGCCTTGCCCATATGTGTGAAGAGTTCAAAGAGGTTGCCATCCTCATCCTCATTTATGGTCACATAAAGGTTTCCACATCCTGTCTTCATGCGTCTCGTTGTCCCCTTGATCACCTCGGGCCTCTTCCTTGGTGTTATCTTAAATGTATGCTCGGCCACCAATCTATTATCTACGGCCTGCTGCTTCCTGTCCGCTGTCTGGAGGACCTGTTCCTCCCTCGAACCATCCCTGTATACGGTTACCCCTTTACAACCAAGGCCATACGCAAGCATATATACATCCTCAACATCCTTTGGTGTTGCATCATGAGGGAAGTTAACGGTCTTTGAGACGGCGTTGTCCACATACTTCTGGAAGGCTGCCTGCATCCTTATATGGTCAAGTGGGGATATGTCATGGGCAGTGATGAATATGCGCTTTATCTCTTCAGGGACTCCGTCGATCTCCCTCAGGCTACCTGTCTCGCTTATCCTCTCGATCAGCTCCCTGCTCCAGAACCCCCTCTCCTTTGCGATCCTCTCGAAATAGGGGTTGACCTCATAGAGCTTCGTTCCTTCAAGCACATTCCTCACATAGGCGACAGCAAAGATGGGCTCTATCCCGCTTGAACACCCTGCTATTATTGATAATGTCCCTGTGGGTGCAATGGTTGTGATAGAGGCATTCCTGAGCCTCAGGTTCATATCCCTGTATATGCTGTGTTCAAAATTTGGGAATACCCCCCTCTCCTCTGCAAGCGCCATAGATGCCTTCCTGCCCTCATCCCTTATGAACCTCATCACCTCCTTTGCAAGCCTTGAGGCTGCCTCTGAGTCGTAGGGGATGCGAAGCTGTATGAGCATATCGGCCCATCCCATCACACCAAGCCCTATCTTCCTGTTTGCCTTGGTCATCTCCTCTATCTTCTTCAAAGGGTACCTGTTTACATCTATCACGTTATCAAGAAAGTGCACACATAGGTGGACCGTCTTCCTGAGACCATCCCAGTCGATACGTCCGGCAATATCCTTATCATATCTGGTTACGACATCTGTCCCCTGCGCCTTCATGCCCGTGGATTCGTCAGGCAGGACAAACCTCGCAAGGTTTATTGAGCCAAGGTTGCATGATTCATACGGCAGAAGCGGCTGCTCACCACACGGGTTTGTGCTCTCTATGTCTCCGAGTGATGGTGTGGGGTTTGCCCTGTTTATCCTGTCTATGAATATGATACCTGGCTCTCCGTTCTGCCAGGCGTGTTTGACTATGAGATCAAAGACCTCCCTTGCCCTGAGCCTCCTGACCACCTTGTTTGTATGAGGATTTATAAGGTCATACTCCTCGTCCCTCTCGAGCGCCTTCATGAATGAATCGGTAAGTGCAACAGAGATATTGAAGTTGTTCAATTTCTCATTATGATCCTTGGAGGTTATAAACTCTATGATGTCGGGGTGGTCAACACGGAGTATGCCCATGTTTGCACCCCTCCTCGTGCCACCCTGTTTTATGGCCTCTGTTGCTGAGTCAAAGACCGTCATGAACGATACAGGACCTGATGATATACCCTTTGTTGAGCCAACGATATCGCCCTTTGGCCTTAGCTTTGAAAACGAAAAACCGGTCCCTCCTCCTGACTTGTGTATCAATGCAGCATTCTTCACCGCCTCGAATATGGACTCCATCGAGTCCTCTACAGGGAGGACAAAGCATGCAGAAAGCTGGCCAAGCCTCCTGCCTGCATTCATAAGCGTGGGACTGTTGGGAAGGAACCTCAGTGATGTCATAAGTTTGTAAAACTCCTCCTCTATATATTCCGCCTCTGCCTGGGACTTGCCGTAGTTAAGTTCTGCCGATGCGATGGCCCTTGCCACCCTCCTGAACATCTCCTCGGGGGTCTCGATCACATTCCCCTCCTCGTCCCTCTTGAGATACCTCTTCTCAAGCACCTTTAAGGCATTCTGTGTTAGACTGAGACCACTTATTGCCTCCATAATTGCCTCCTCATTTAACCCAGATAAATCTCCCCTCTATTTTGAGGTTCTTAGAAATTAAACCACAATATATTGTATATGTCAAGCAAAAAATGGAGGATTTGAAATGCATTGATTTTTATGGCTTTTTGCTGTGGAAACGGGGTTGATGAAGTGTGGATAACAACAATTATCTGCTGAATCAGGTATAATGTGCGTATTCAGGAGGGGATATGGGTAGTGTGAGGATAGAGAAGGTCCCCTATGGGGGATGGGAGAACTGTGTCCAGATAGGGAATGGCCTTGTCGATCTGGTCATCACGACTGATGTCGGCCCAAGGATCATCCGATACGGTTTCACCGGCAGGGTGAATGAATTTTGTGAGATTGACTCTACAATGGGCCTTAAGGGAGGGAACGACTGGAGGCTCTATGGGGGCCACCGGCTCTGGCACGCTCCTGAATCAAGGACAAGGACATACGAGCCTGACAACCACCCTGTCAGATGGGAGGAGATAGACAATGGTATAAGGACGATCCAGGACGTGGAGAAGCTCAGCAGGATACAGAAGGAGATGGAGGTTACATTGTCACCAGGGGGAAGCAGGGTGAGGATACTCCACCGCCTGATCAACAGGAACCCATGGCCCATCGAACTATCTGTCTGGGCACTCACAGCAATGGCTACAGGAGGCAAGGAGGTCGTCCCACAGCCTGATAGAGACACGGACCTCCTGCCAAACCGCCTCATATCACTCTGGCCATACACAAGGCTCAATGACCCAAGGGTGTACTGGGGTGAGAGGTTCATCCTGCTCAGACAGGATACGGACATAAAACACCCCTTTAAATTCGGCATACCCAATGAGGCAGGCTGGGCTGTATACTTCAACCACGGGCATCTGTTTATCAAACACTACACCCACCATCCTGACAGGAGGTACCCTGACCTTGGCGTCTCGTATGAGACATACATCAGCCACTTCATGCTCGAGATGGAGACCCTATCACCGCTAACACTCCTGATGCCTGATGGATCTATTGAACACACAGAAGAGTGGGAGCTCTTTGACGATGTCAGGATGCCATCTGATGATGAGGATGAGGTGCAAGAGACCTTAAAGAGATACATAAGGCATCCATGATCAGGTGTTTTTTTATGATAAAATGAAGTTATGACTGGAACAAGAGACAGACTCACACCTTATGAAAATGATATTATCGATAATCTTATAGCCTATCTAAATCATCCTCTACGGTTCAAGGGACAAGGGAATGAGCGATGAATTCAGTGATAGTCAGATCGCCGTTGATGGTTAAAGAGACAGAGAAGGCCATAGAGAGATGGAGTATCGAATCTGAACCAGAGCTGATGATCCACCCTCTGGTGGTTGATGCCGGTTCTCTTAAAAATACATCAATAGGCCATGAAATCAGAAAAGGAGACATCCTGTGGTTGAGACATCGCAAGAGGCCGAGGATTCCCTCAGCCTGATAAAAAAGTTCAGGGGTGATCTCGTCTCAGAAAATTACAGAGAGTGTGTCTCTGCGTTCTTTTATATCTCAGAGGCAATGGTAAAGTATATGCTTACGACAAAGGGCTGTTTCCCCATTTCTCATGAGGGCACACAGGTGCTCCTTGCACAGCACTTTGTAAAACCAGGTGCTATAAAAATTATATGAGAAGGAAGGATGCTGACTATAAGGGTTTTGTGAGTTTTGATCTGGAAGATGTTAAAACATACTGGAGATGGGTGTTAGAGATATTTAATGAGGCGAAGAGATTCTTTCAAACCGGTCATTCCCTGGAGATAGGGGGCCTCCTTGATGAGATCTCGATGATCCTGAAGCGGTCTTAGAGGCCCTTTTCCTTGAAAATCCCTCATTTTTTATGTATATTTTCAAATGGTTATGATTTACAATCTCGTAAGCCTCATCGGTATATTCATACTCATGCTCTTTGCATGGGCGCTCTCAACCAACCGTAGGGTGATCAACTGGAGGGTCATATTCTGGGGTGTTGTTATCCAGCTGTTATTCGCCCTATTCATATTTGTCGTGCCTGCTGGCACCAGATTCTTCTTGTTCATCAATGATGTGGTGGTGAAGGTCATCAGCGTTGCAGGTGAGGGTGCGAAGTTCATCTTTGGAAGGCTCGCCCTGCCACCAGGGACAAAGAACGAGTTCGGTGAGGAGTCCCTTGGCTGGATATTTGCCTTCCAGGCCCTGCCAACGATAATATTCTTTGCGAGCCTGATGGGGGTGCTCTACTACATCGGTATTATGCCCTGGCTGGTGAGGCTCTTCTCAAGGGTCTTCACAAGGCTCATGAGGATAAGCGGGGCAGAGTCCCTATGTACATCAAGCAACATATTCGTAGGCATAGAGGCAATGACAACCATAAGGCCCTATCTATTGAGGATGACCCGCTCAGAGCTCTGCACCATCCTGACAGCAGGCATGGCAACCATTGCGTCGAGTGTGCTGGCCGTATATGTGATGATACTCCAGAATGAGTTCCCGATGATCGCAGGCCACCTCATCTCTGCATCGTTCCTTTCGGCACCTGCTGCGGTTGTGATGTCAAAGCTCCTCTATCCTGAGACCGAAAAACCAGAGACCCTTGGGGTGGATGTGAAGCCCTACTATGAGAAGGAGTCATCCATTATAGAGGCATCAATAAATGGTGCGAATGCAGGGCTCAAACTCGTCGGTGGCATAATAGCCCTGCTTGTGGCATTCCTCGGGCTTGTCGCACTGGTCAACCTGATACTCAACTATGTGGGTCTGAAGGTGAACGCCCTGACAGGCCTCCACATAGACTGGTCATTAGAGGGCCTGCTCGGTTATGTCTTTTATCCATTCACCCTGATCATGGGTGTGCCACCCTCGGATGCCTTTGAGATCGCAAGGATCATAGGAGAGAGGGCTGTGGTCACAGAGGCAAAGTCATATATGGACCTTGCCGTGCTCCTTGCAAATAACACACTCCATGATCCCCGCTCTGCATTCCTTGCAACATACGCACTCTGTGGTTTTGCCCACATCGCCTCACTCGCCATATTCGTTGGTGGCACGGCCGCCCTTGTGCCTGAAAGGACAACCGACCTTTCAGCCGTTGGTCCAAGGGCACTGCTTGCGGCAACACTCGCCTGTCTCATGACCGCCTGTGTTGCAGGCGTCTTCTTCACCAATACATCTATACTCCTCGGAGGTGGATAGATGAACAGATTCTTCAGGCTTGATGAGCTCGGGACCAGCGTAAGGCAGGAGGTAATCGCTGGTCTGACCACCTTTGTCACCATGGCCTATATCATAATTGTGAACCCAAAGATCCTTGAGGCAGCAGGCATCCCCTTTGGCCCCTCCATGGTTGCCACCATATTGAGTGCATTCTTCGGGACACTCGCAATGGGCCTTTATGCAAAGAGGCCCTTTGCCATAGCACCCTATATGGGTGAGAACGCCTTCATCGCCTTCACGGTCGTAAAGGTCCTTGGCTATAGCTGGCAGACAGCCCTTGGTGCGATCTTCATCGGGGGCGTGCTCTTCACCCTGATAACCGTCCTCAGGATAAGGTCCTGGCTTGCAGATGCCATACCCGAGGGCCTGAAGATAGGCTTTGCCGTCGGCATAGGACTCTTCCTCACATTCATCGGTCTCAATGAGACAGGCATCGTTACCCTGGGTGTGCCTGGCGCCCCTGTGCACGTGGGAGACTTCAGACAGGCCACGGTGCTGCTTGCTATAGCAGGGTTTCTGCTTACAGGTATCCTGATGATAAAGGGCATAAGGGGTGCGATACTGATCGGTATCCTCGTCATCACATTCGCCTCTTTCATCACGGGTGTCACACCCCTTCCTGAGAAGTGGCTGAGCATGCCTCCTGACATCTCACCCATACTCCTTAAGCTTGACATATCAGGTGCACTCACATGGGGGTTCTTTGCTGTGATCCTCACGGTCTTTGTCATGGACTTTGTTGATACAATGGGGACATTGATAGGTGTCTCCTACAGAGCGGGCCTCCTTGACGAGAAGGGCAACCTCCCTGAGATAGAGAAGCCGATGCTCTGCGACGCCCTTGCAACCGTCGTTGCCTCGCTCCTTGGCACCACTACCACGGGCACATACATAGAGTCAGCAGCAGGCATAGAGGCAGGTGGAAGGTCAGGCCTTACAGCAGTGGTCACGGCCTTTATGTTCCTCCTTGCCCTCTTCTTTGCCCCGTTCTTCACATCTGTTCCTGCCCATGCCTATGGCCCTGCACTCATAATAGTGGGCATGCTCATGCTGTCGCCTATTACAAGGGTGAGGTTCGATGACCTCACAGAGGTCATCCCGGTCTTCTGTATCATCATCCTCATGAGCTTCACATATAATCTGGGAATCGGCATGACCGCTGGCTTCGTCATCTATCCCCTGATGAAGCTCATCTCAGGCAGGGTGAGGGAGGTCCCCTCAGGCCTCTGGGTGTTATTTGTCATGTCCGTGCTCTTCTTCATCTTCTACCCATATTAATCTCAGAAAGGACGCAGGCCTGACAGTTGTAAGGGCAATGCACTCACGCATTATACATTAAATATGTTAAAATAATTGAGCCCTTGACTCAAAAAGGCCCAAATCCTCTCCAGAGCTCACATATGTATGACTATGACGTAATCATAGTAGGTGCTGGACCTGCAGGGACAACCGCTGGCTATATCCTTGGCAGTTATGGGCTGAAGGTCCTTGTTGTGGACAGGAGCAGGTTCCCGAGGAAGAAGCTCTGTGCCGGATGCCTGACCCATAAGACGATCCAGTTACTGCAGAGGGTCTATGGTGAATCAGTAGACTCCCTCAAAGAGAGAGGGGTGATCGATTATGAGTCAGACATTTATGAGATCCTGTACAGGGATAGGCCTCTAATAAAGAGGAGATATCCACTCCCGTTCTATTTTGTTGACAGGACGGTGTATGACAACTTCCTCCTTAACAAGGTGAAGGGTGCGGGTGTCGAGGTGATAGAGGGGGAGGCGGTTGTCTCTTATGAGTTGTTAAAGAACGAGCTGAGGACATCGTCAAGGAGGAGGCTAAGGGCGAGATTTGTGGTTGGAGCCGATGGGGTTAACAGTATAATCAGGCGGACATTTGCCACAGGGCCGTTTAACCAGCGTCTGTGGGACAAGAATATGGCAACGGCGCTTGAGGTCTTTGTTGATAGGGCGGTGATCGATAGGGATATAGGGCATCCCATGATACTCTTTGGATTTATAGATTATGGCTATTCATGGGTCTTCCCCAATAAAGGACAGATACTCATTGGCTCATGCGGGTTGAACAGGGTCAACAGAAAGAGGTTTATCGACTCCTTCAGGGAGCTCCTCTCATACATGAAACTTGACGGCCTGGATGACATAAGGATAGAATCCCATCCGCTTCCAAGTGGTGGCTTCCTCACCGAGCCTGTCTTTGGCAACACCCTGCTTATAGGCGATGCAGCGGGTTTCACAGACCCCATGCTTGGTGAGGGTATTTACTATGCCCAGAGGAGTGGAGAGCTTGCCGCACATGCCATATACAGGGCGATGAAGAATAATGAAGCCATTGGAGAGGTCTATAATAAACTGCTGCACGAGATCATCCTGCCTGATTTCATCTACGCACTTAAGCTGAGGGGGATAGTCTTTGGATACCTGAACAGGTTCCAGTTTGCTCCCATGAGGATACTCTTCAACCTATTCGGAGACATCCCTGTAGAGGTTGTCCATGGCCTCAGGACATATAAATGGTTTAAGAAGCGGGAGAAGGTTTCTTGACAACACCCTCAAAATTTGATAGAAGATAATTAAAAAGTCCTGAGGAGTTGTGAGAGATGGCAAAGAAGAAGACAAAAAAGGAAGAAGACAAGGGGCTTGAGCCCTCTGTGGTATCAAGGTGGCCTTCTCCATTTGAGAGGATAGAGGAGCTATTTGAGGATTTCTTCAGGAGGTCATTCAGGCCATGGTTCCCATCGTTCCCGAGGCTCTTTGAAGAGATGAAACCCACACCAACTGTTGATATATTCGAGGATGGGGATGACATCGTTGTCAAGTCTGAGCTGCCAGGTATGACAAAGGATGATATCGAGGTGAACATCACCGAGAATACGATAACCATATCAGGTGAGAAGAAGTCCGAGGAGAAGATAGAGAAGAAGAACTACTACAGGCTTGAGCGTTCATATGGCTCATTCTGTCGTTCATTTGACCTGCCTGTCAAGATACAGCCTGATAAGGCAAAGGCATCGTTCAAGGATGGGGTGCTTGAGGTGAGGCTCCCGAAGTCAGAAGAGGCGAAGAAGCGGGTCAGGAAGATCACCATAGAATGATGTGACGGAGATCATAGATAACCTCAAGAGGTCTGTATATACACTCTCTGAGGTGATAGGCCCAAGGCCATATCACCAGGTAAGGGCCCTTGAGGAGGCAGTAGAGTATATAACCTCTGAATTCAGACGTTATGGTTATACCCCATCATGCCAGTCATATGAGGCAGGTGGAAGGATATACAGGAATGTGTATGTCGAGATCAGGGGAAAGAGTGACAGACTACTCATTATCGGCGCCCATTATGATACAGTGGATGGCACACCAGGGGCAGATGACAATGCCAGTGGTGTTGCAGGGATGCTCGAGCTTGCAAGGTTACTGAGGGACGGTTCATTCAACCACTCCATCCAGTTCATCGCCTTCCCCCTTGAGGAGCCACCCTTCTTTTATACAAAGAAGATGGGCAGTTATCAGTATGCAAGGTCACTCTATGAGGAGGGCAGGGAGGTGACGGGGATGATATGCCTGGAGTCAATAGGATACTTTACAGACTCGGAGGGGAGCCAGAACTTCCCCTTCCCTGTGTTCAGATGGTTCTATCCTGAAAGGGGCAATTTCATTGCCTTAATAGGCAACATCCGTTCAAGGGCCTTTCTAAACGGTGTTAAAGAGGCCTTTAGAGAAGGGACCGATATGCCTGTAGAGTCCCTCTCAACGGTCTCCCTCATCCCTGGTGTGGACTTCTCTGACCACAGGTCTTTCTGGAAGTTTGGATATAACGCCATAATGGTCACAGACACGGCCTTCTACCGGAACCCCAATTACCATGGCCCTGGCGATACACCAGACACCCTGGATTATCCAAGGATGGCGGAGGTGATCAAGGGGCTCAGGAGGGCCTTAGAGGAGATCGCCACGCACTAAATCCACTTAATAACCGGTGGCTTCTTCTCGGGTGGCTCTGGAAACTGCTCTGGATAGCCAAAGACGATAGGGCCAAATATCTTCTCATCATCCTTCAACTCCAGGGCCTTCCTTATCTCTTCGTCCTCTGTGACAAGGGAGCCAAAATAGACCCAGCAACTCCCTATCCCCAGGGATCGGGCAGCAAGCATCATGTTCTGGCACGCAAGGGGGCACGATAGGTCTGCATATCTGCCCCTGCCTATGACGAATATGATCACAGGTGCAGAATAATAGATGGGGTCTTCCAGCTCCTCATACCGTTTCATGATCAATTGATACCTTTCAGGGTTCGTCCTCTTTACGTCCTCAAGGAGCCTCTTTGCATTCGGGATGGCTGTGTCAAGCAGTCTCTTGTGGAAGGCATCATCCTCCACCACCACAAACCTCCATGGCTGACTGTTCATACCTGATGGGGCCTGATTGCCTGCCTCTATTATCTTCATGATGATCTCCCTTGGGATCCCCTTCTTCTGGTATGACCTTACAGATCTCCTCTCGGATATCGTCTTCAACACCTCATTCATTCCCCGAACCTCCTGACTCCTGCTTTTTGATATATCTTATAAATGCCTCGACCACCTGTGGGTCGAACTGTGTGCCCGCACACCGTTTGAGCTCGGATATCGCATACTCTTTACCAAGGGCACTCCTGTAAGGCCTGTCCGATGTCATTGCGTCATATGCATCTGCAACACACAGTATCCTTGCAAGCAGGGGTATCTCCTCACCCCTGAGCCCTTCTGGATAGCCTGTGCCATCCACCCTCTCATGGTGATACTTGAGCATAGGGATGATATTCTTGAGCTGTCTGATGGGCTTCAGGATCATGGCACCCCTTAAGGGATGTTCCCTTATATGCTGTGTCTCGTCACTTGAGAGGCTCGCTGCCTTGTCGAGTATAACATCATAGGTGCCTATCTTCCCTATGTCATGAAGGAGCCCACCCAGCTTCACCATCTCCTCCATCTCCTTCCCAAGACCCATCTCCCTGACAATGGCAAGGGCGTATCTTGTCACCCTCTCCGAGTGACCCCTTGTCCATGGCGACTTGGCATCCAGCATCGATGCAAAGGAGGTGATGATGTTTATCACAAGCTGCTGGAGGTCTTCGTATAGACTCGCATTCTCAAGGGCAACCGCAATCTGCGACACTATATCCTCGGCCGTCCTCAGGTTTGCAGGTAAGAATCCAGCAGGATGGAGGGAGCATATGTCGATTATCCCTATTGTGCGGGCCTTCCTGACAAGTGGGAGGACTATGGCTGACTGGATACCTATGTCTATCAATGCCTCCTGATAGGGGGATTTCTCGGCCTCGGAGGAGAGGTCTGAGATAAAGAGGGGTGATTGGTTGTGCTCAAGGATATCCACCTGAGTGTCTGTGAGCTGGAACTCCTTTGATTTGAGGCTGCCAACACCCCATTCGGCTATCACCTTGTATTTCTTCTTCTCTTTAAAGAGCACGGAGACCCTGTCACAGGGTATAACCCTGCTTATTATCGCAATGGACGTGTTGAGAACGGTCTCCCTGTCAACAGCGGAGAGTATCTCCTTGTCTATCTCTGCCATCGCCTTTATGGTCTCAACCTTATGTGAGAGCTCTATAAACCTCTCTGTGGACTCCTTGTAGAGACGGCTGTTGTGGATCGCCACGCCCAGCCCATCTGACAGTCCCTTAAGCAGGGCCCTCTCCCTCTCACCCAGCGGGCCTTGCTCTTTAAGGCCTCCCACTATGAAGCCCTTTACCCTGCCAGCGATGAATATCGGCATGAGCATGGCACTCTTTATCCCGAATGTCTCTATAAATTCCCTGGAGACAAGTTCAGAACCCTCAAGATCCTCGATAAGCAGCCCCTCTCCATTTAATAGCCTCTTGATGGCAGGAAAGTCGCCCTCTTTGAATAGCTTCGTCTTTGTGAGCCTCTCCTCTGTATAGCCGAGTCCATATGTGCCAGAGACGACAAAGGCATGGTGTTCTGTATCATAAAGGAGGATGCCGAGTATATCCAGCCTTAGATAGCCAGGGACTATCTCTATCACCTTTCTTATAAGCTGCCTCTCATCAAGTATGGTGTTCAGTGTCTCTACTATCTTGAGGAGCGAATGGGATATCTCGCTCTCCTCCCTGATCTTCTCCTCTGCCTTCTTAAGCTCTGAGATATCCTTTGCCACATGGACAAAACCTGTCACATTGCCGTCTTTGTCCTTGATGGGCGAGACGGTAACAAGCAGGGGGAAGTCAAAGTTTGGATAGTGCCTCTCTGCGGTGATCGTCTCTCCAAGGTCCCTTGCCTTGAGGATGAGGCATTCAGCGTCCGATCCCCTGTCCCTCTGATAGACCTCATAACAGTGCTTTCCGATCAGCTCCTCTGGCCTTAAACGGAGGTGATTGGCAAGGGCCTTATTGGCCCTCATAAACCTCAGGTTCTTGTCAAAGACAGAGATAAAGTCAGGTATGGCATCAAAGGTCTCTCTCCACTCCTGTGCAGCCCTCCTGAGGATGGCCTCTGCCCTCTTCTGCTCTGTGACATCCCTGAATATGCCCTGTGTGGCTATCACCTTCCCGTCCTTCATCCTGCACGAGATATTGCCCAGGACATCGATACGCCTCCCATCCTTTGTGATGAATGTAGCCTCTACATTGTTCTGTGGCTCTCCTGATAATACCCTTTTGAAGACCTCCCTGCAGTGCTCAACGCTGTCAGGGTGGAGTATGTCAAAGATGGTGAGCCCCTTCAGGTCTTCCTCCTCATATCCGAGGGTCTCAAGCCATGACTTATTGGCAAATATGATCCTCCCCTCGATATCAACACTGTGGATCATGTCATGGGCGTTGTCAAACAGATCCTTGTACCTCTGTTCAGACTCCCTCAGGGCACTCTCCATCCTCCTCTTCTCGGTCACATCATGGAATACCATAACCACACCGATGGTCTCACCGTGTCTGTCCTTGATCGGGGCACCGCTATCCTCAATCGGTATGTGCCTGCCATCCCTTGAGATCAACACGGTATGGTTTGCGAGGCCAATGACCACACCCTCCTTCAGTATCCTGCCCACAGGGTTTACTGCCTTCTCACCTGTCAGCTCATTTATGATATTAAAGACCTCTTCAAGGGCCTTGCCCATCGCCTCGGACTCCTTCCATCCAGTAAGGGCCTCTGCCTGAGGGTTCATGAATATCACCCTTGCATCCCTGTCAGTGGCTATAACCGCATCACCGATGCTCCTGAGGGTCACCCTCAACCACTCCCTTGACTCCCTGAGCCTCTCCTCCATCTCGTGCTTATAAAGGGTGGTCTCTATGGTGCTGCGGAGTTCCCGCTCGTCAAAGGGCTTTATTATATAGCCAAAGGGCTCTGTGAGCTTTGCCCTCTCAAGGGTCTTCTCATCAGAGTATGCGGTAAGATATACCACAGGGATATTGAGTGATGAGCGGATGTCACCTGCCGCGTTGATGCCATTCACCTTGCCACCAAGCACGATATCCATGAGCACAAGGTCAGGCCTCAGCTCCCTCGCCACCCTGACCGCCTCCTCTCCTGTTGAGACAACGGCAGGGACCTCGTAACCCATCTCCTCGAGGCTCACCCTTATGTCCTCGGCCACAATGGCCTCATCCTCAACAACAAGGATCCTCCTCTTAGCCATCTGCCCCTCTATTCTTTATCCCCTGAATATTCTACACACCCTTCATTAAAGATCTATGAATGTCCCTCAATCCGCCATTTAGGCCAGAAATCAGCATCTATTATATCCTTTTTTCGTATCTAATTTCCTGAAACCTGATCCTGAATGCTGTCCCACCAGCCCTGTCAAGCTCTATCGTGCCCCTGAGCTGACCCTCTGTCAGTGTGGTAACCAGCCTCAGGCCAAGGGAGTCCGTCCCTTTTATATCCAGCCCCTCTGGTATACCAACCCCGTTGTCACTGACCGTGAGTTCAAGACCCTCAACCTGCCCCTCCGGGAGCATGACCCTCTTAAGCCCAACCCTCACCTCTCCACACCTGCCATCAGGGAATGCGTGTTTGAGGGCATTTGAGACAAGCTCATTGATGATCAGACCGCATGGGACGGCTGTATCAACCCCGAGGCGTATATCTGCTATATCCATCTCCACCTTTATCCTCTCTGTGTTTATCCCGTAGGCCCTGTATAGCCCCCTCACAAGGTCACGGGTATATTCATTAAAGTCGATATGTGCAAGGTCCCTTGACCTGTAGAGCTTCTCATGCACAAGTGCCATCGACTTTATCCGGTTCTGACTCTCATTGAGCAGCTCCATATGGTGAGGGTCCTTTAATTTGCCTGACTGGAGCCTGAGCAGGCTTGAGATCACCTGCATGTTGTTCTTGACCCTGTGGTGTATCTCCCTTAAGAGGACCTCCTTCTCATGGAGGGATGCCCTTATCTGTTCCTCGGCCCTCCGGCGCTCTGTGATATCACGGATGACGGCTATAAATATATCACCCTCGGATGTCCTGGCATGGGAGACCGCCAGCTCGACAGGGAACGTCTCACCATCCCGATTCAGTGCATATATCTCCAGCCGTTGATTGAGGAGCCTGCCCCTGCCTGTCAGCAGGAAGTTCCTGAGCCCCCTTGTGAGTGCTTCACGAAACTCCTCGGGCACTATAAGGTCTACCACATGCCTGCCCAGCGCCTCCTCCCTCTTCCAGCCGAACATCCTCTCTGCCTGCTGGTTCCAGGTGTTGATGACCCCCTCTGAGTCGATCGTCACGATGGCATCAAATGCACTCTCAACTATCATACGGGTCTTCTCCTCTGCCTCCCTCCTTATGGCCCTCTTGATCTCCTCACGTGCAGCAACCACCTGCTCTGTAAGGTGTCTGAACCTCTCCTCAAGGATGTACAGTTTGTCTCCCTTTTTAACACCCTCCCTTGGCGTGCCAAGTGTCTTTTCAGAAAACTCGGATATACGATGTGTGAGCAGCCTTATGCGGTGGGTGATAAACAGCATCAGGGAGGTAAAGGAGAGGATAAAGACAACGGCGATGACCGCTATGCTCTGTCTCTCCCTTGAGACAACCTCCTCTGTGAGCCTCTCCACCTCTTCCATTGATAGCATGGATGCAAGGCTTATGGTGAGGTCTGATGCACCATAGTCAAAGAAGGCCTTGCCTATCAGCAGATACCTCTTTTTGATCGCCTTAAGGGGGGTGCCTGCAGGCACATCCCTGAGATTACTGCTTGTGAGTATGGCGGGTGGGTTCTCAGATGTCAGAAGTGCGGTTACATGCCCCTTTCTTATAATATGGCCAAGGGATGCTATGAGAAATTCATCATCTATCGGTGTCGCAAACATCAGGATTGCCGTTATCTCATCTCCCCTGTAAAAGGGAGAGGATGTCAGGAGATAGGGGATGCCGTCAACGTCTGTCATATAACTCTGCCACCTGCTCCTGAGGAGCATGAGGCTGGAGGGTCTGAGCAGACCATCGGGTATCTTCTCATTGCGTGATATGTAGACCTCCCTCACCCTTCCCCACCGATCAAGCAGCAGGCTGAAACGAGGGTTTACGAATGTCCTGAGCATCGAACGGGGAGGGAACCACGGTGGTAGAGACCGGTGGTATCTGATCTCTATTGTGTCATCCTCAGACCAGTTCACTGATCTGACATAATCGTCAAAGTTCTTCAGCCTCACAAATGCCCTCACCGACTGGCTATGGAGCTTTATATAACGGTCAAGACGGAGTCTGTCCTCCACAGCCTTCCTCGATAGCTCTGCCTTCAACTTCTCCAGGAATATCTCCCTCACCCTTCCTGTGTGGTGGATATCAAGGATGATCCATACAGAGAGGCCGATAATCACACACACAGAGACCATCTTGAAGGTGAGCGATAGACGACGGAGTAGGCTCTGGATTGTGGACTTCATTTATCCGGCTCTCCCACCAGTTCGTCGCCTCTGAACCTCCAGCCTGCCTCTTTAAGGCGTGAGGCAGGGACGATGTTGTGCCCCTTTGATACCTTCTCGGCCTGCCCAAGCAGATATTGAACAAGCCTCTCTGCCCGTGGATCCTCAACACCCCTGCCCTGCCATGTTGTGAGGTTATAAACACGGTATAAAGGGTATCTGCCAGAGACAAGGGCATCGTGATCAAGGGGGCTGTATCCGTCTATCCTGAGCACCTTGACCCTTCCCATCTCCCTGTAGCGGATGGTATTCCATATGACCTCATAACCTATTGCACCTGGATTGGATGCCACCTGTGAGATCATGTCCGGTATGGCACCAACCTCAAGCAGATCCGCACTGAAGAGGTCTTCGTTATCAAGCAGGAGCCTCCAGTGCCCTGGCCTCAACTTACAGTGGAGCCTCCCGACAGGCTGGATGGGGATATCAGGGCCTCTCTCGCCTGTGCTGGTCTTGAGCTCAGACCAGCGGTGTATCTCCCCCATAAATATCCTGCGCGCCTGGGTGAGTGTCACATTGTCTATGGGGTTTTCAGGATGCACAATGAGGGCTATGGCATCTATCCCGAATGTGTGAAACCTGAGCCCTGGCAGCCTGTCATTAAGGCCAGGGGCACAGCAGAACCCTCCCACATCCACCTCCTTGCGTACAAGCATCCCTGCTGATATACCGCATGTGCCCTCATTGATGAATATCCTCAACTTATTCATCCTTGCGTATCTATCGATAAGGGGTCTTAATGGCGTAAACAGGTGTTGGTCAAGGGTGACGACGAGGTCAAAATCACCAAGTGAGGGGCTATGCCTGATCGGCCGTCTCACCCACTCATCAGGCATCTCTACAACCCTTGAAGGGTCTGTAAAGGCAGGCCCCCTTAGGCCAGGTGATGGGTCGTCACGACTGAATGAGGTCAATAAAGGCAGGCTGGAGAGGATTAGGAGTGATATCAGGGCCCTGACCTTACCAAATCTGCTAAAATGGATGAAGGCCATAGCGTTTTAATTTAATTAGTCTAAAGGAGGAAGCGGTTTTTTTCAAACATATTCATTATTGCACAATAACACAATTTCTTCTTCACACAGCAGATACAGCTCTGATGAGCGGTAGATGAGCCTCCATAGTGATGGGACGGATAACACCATTGATCAAGGGCATACTTATATGTACAACAATACTCCTACTCGCCCTTTATGCCTTTATAAGGTCCCCCTATCTGACAGACTCTGTTGAGTGGCTCCTGAATAGATATGCAGGTATCGAGATAGAGATAGGCTCTATAAATCTCTCAAGAAGGACAACGATCAGGGATGTGATGGTTAGAATGCCCGACGGCCCACTCCCCCTCTTAAAGATCAGGATGGTGAGAATCCGCATGAACCCCTTGCGCCTTCTAAATGGAGAGATCGACGGGATAGAGCTGACAGAGCCTGAGATCACCCTTGATCTTACGTCTTCAGGGGGTGGTAACAAGGGGATGGGACGGTCCATAAGGGTGAATACCCTGAGGATCGATGGAGGAAGGATGATGGTAAGGACAAGGGAGGCTGAATACATCCATATAAGATCAATAAACCTTGTGATGAAGGAGAAGACACCAGGGAAGGTCATGGCAAAGGGTAGCCTTTATATCGAGGAGCTCAGGACAGATATACCAGTGGATATGACATTTGACCTCGGAAAGATGGAGATAGAGGACGGCCATCTCCACATGGTATATGATGAACTCGGGGCTGTCACAGGTGGAAGGGTGACAGGTGGTCTGGATATGGACATCACCATCTCCACAGAGGATGGACTGACAGCCATCATAGATGCCCTTTATAAGGATATCGTTTACATCGGCAGAAGGGCATTAAGTGCAGGGGGTGGACGGATGAGACTCCTCCTGAGATTCTCATCCGATCTTGAGGATGTGCGGTTCCAGGTAAATGGCAGTGGTTCCTATACCCTGTATGGAAGGGAGGACAATTACAGCCTCGACCTCAAGGGCTCATACGGTGTGAAGAAGGGGAGGATGGTGATAGATGAGGCGTCATTAAACTCAACACTCTATGGCAATCTCACACTCAGAGGCCGTATAGAGGACATACCATCAGGCAGGGTGAGCCTCGACCTTACCCTGAAGACCAGAGGGCCTGAGTTAGGGAGGCTCGGAGAGGTCTTTAAGGTGCAGGGGGAGACAGATGCCCGTATCCGTTCGGTCTTCTTGATAAAGGGGGAGGGGGATAGACCAGATATCAAAGGGAGGGTGCAGATCAAGGGGAGGTATTTTAAAGGGGAAGGGATCGATATCAGGGGCATCAGGGCCATGATTCCTGTTGAATACAGGGATGGCTCAATTCGTATAAAAGGGGCCTCCATGGTTATGGATGAGGCAGAATACCTATCAGGCGACAGGGGATACCTGCTGAAGGGTTCTTTAGAGATAAGCCCTCAACTCAGCATGGACATACCTGATGGCCTTATAAAGGCCCATATCAGGCTGGCCCTGAGGGATGGAGGCCTCTCTACACCTGATGAATCACTGGTGGCCGAGGGACTGAGGATAGAGGCAGATATGGATGCAGAATCCTCATATCCAGCAGATGAGGTAGGCTTCACAATATCAGGGATGGCGACAGGCCTTGAACTGCTGGTCGGGAGTTTTTATGGAGACTTTACCCATAAAGATATAAAATTCTCCTCCACGGGCAGATATTCCATGGATAGGGATCTGCTCGACATAAGACAGGCAGGGATAGACCTCCAGGATATCGGCACCTTCACCTTTTCAGGCAATATCTCCAGGATCACCAGCTCTCCTGCTATTGATGCAGAACTGATCATTAAAGGATTAAGGAACGATAATGTATATGACCTCTTCATAAAGGATACATTCAGGGAATCAATTCCCCTCCCGGGCAGACTGAATACAGATGGTAGGACCTCCATAAGACTTTCATTAAAGAGTTCAGGAGGTCTTACCCAGGTGGATGGCATGATCTATCTTGATGATGTGGATATAAGGGGTGATGGATTCTCCATAGAGGGTATTGATCTGGCCATGCCTGTGGAGATCTCATACCCTCTAACAGAGCAGACAGGGGTGCCCTCCTATGGATCATTGAGGATAGGGGCCATATCGATGGGTGGTGTAGAGATAGATGGACTCTCACTCTCTCCCACGATCTGGCATAATGAGCTCATATTCAGGGATGACATACTGGTCCCGGTCCTGGGTGGAGAGGTGGTATTAAGGGGTGTCAGGTTTGGAGGGATAATGGATGATGAGCCTGTCCTGAGCTTCTCATCCGAGATAAGGGGCGTGGACCTCCAGATGCTCACAAGGGCACTCGATATACAGAGGTTCGGAGGGAACATATCAGGGAGCATCCCGAAGGCAAGGCTCTCTCGTAACAGCCTGACAGTAGATGGCGAGGTCGTGATTCGTGCCTTTGGAGGCGAGATCCGTATAACCGAACTATCGGTGAATAACCTGTTCAGCAATATACCATCGATAAGGACATCCATCCAGCTTAATGATATAGACCTTGGTATGCTGACCGATACATTTGAATTCGGCAAGATCACAGGGGTGATGAATGGTTATGTGAGAGACCTCGTGATCACCAATGGTGAGGTCGAGAGGTTTGACATCTCCCTTGAGAGCATAAAAAAGAGGGGGGTCAGCCAGTGGATCAGTGTAAAGGCATTAAAGAAGATATCCATCCTCGGCTCAGGAGGCCCGGCATCCATCCTCGACAGGGGTATATACCGATTATTCAAGAGATACAGATACGAGAAGATGGGCATCAGGGGAGGGCTGAGGAACGACAGGATGGTGCTCCACGGAATAATGAGGCAGGGCGACAGGGAATATATCGTGAAAGGAGGCCTCCTGCCCCCGAAGGTCGATGTCATAAGTTACACACAGGAGATCTCCTTCAAGGAGCTCATAAGGAGGCTCAGGAGGATAAGAGAGGTGGAGTAAACCTTGCCTCTTTTTGAATTTTCAGTATAATTATATAAGGCCTTTAAGATGATGAGATTATGGTATAGGATCTTTTGTCTCCTCCTGCCTGCCCTCCTGTATGCCTGTGCCACAGCAGGCCCGGAGATCGCATGGGTTGAGGAGTCGGTCCCAACCACTGGGCCTGTCGTCGCGGGGGAAGACAACAGCCACCCAACCGATGCCCTGCACCCTGAAAAGCCTGTGGCCACACCGAAGGAGACCGTTGAGCCCACGGTTAAGGAGGCAAAAGACTCGATCACAGAGGATGAACAGGACATCCTTGATAATGCCCTTGACTTCTATCAGGCCTCCCAGGAGTTCTGGTCCCGTGGTGAGCTTGAGGAGGCGCTTGAGGCCCTTGATGAGGCATACTCCCTTATCCTCAAGGTAGGGACAGACAACGACCCCGAGGTGCTCCAGCAGAAGGAGGACCTCAGGTTCATGATCTCAAAGAGGATACTCGAGATCTACGCATCCAGATACACAGCGGTCAATGGCAATCACGAGGCGATCCCGCTGACCATGAACAAGTATGTGGAGTATGAGATCAAGAACTTCCAGACTGTTGAGAGGGACTTCTTCCTCAGGGCATACAAGAGATCAGGGAGATACCGTCCCATGATAGTCGAGGCATTAAGGGAGGCAGGCCTGCCGGAGGAGCTGTCATGGCTACCATTGATAGAGAGTGGATTCAAGGTGAAGGCCATGTCCCGTGCAAGGGCGATGGGCCTGTGGCAGTTCATCGCATCAACAGGATACAAATATGGACTCAAGAGAGACACATGGATAGATGAGAGGCTTGACCCTGAGAAATCCACTGCATCGGCCATTGCTTACCTTAAGGAATTGCACGATATATTCGGCGACTGGACCACCGTACTTGCCGCATACAACTGTGGTGAGGGGAACGTGCTCAGGGTGATAAGGCAGCAGAGGATAAACTACCTTGATAACTTCTGGGACCTTTACGAGAGGCTCCCCAGAGAGACCGCGCGCTATGTCCCGCGCTTCCTGGCAACACTGCATATCATTAAAGACCCTGAGAGATACGGGTTTGACCTTGGCGAGCCTGAAAAGCCGATCCCATACGAGCTCGTCAATGTGAACAAGCAGATGACCCTTAAGTCCATTGCAAGGGCGATAGGTGTATCATCTGAGCTCCTCTCCAGCCTCAACCCTGAACTCAGGAGGATGATAACACCACCAGGCCTCTACCCCCTCAGGGTTCCACCTGATAAGGCAGATCTCCTGCTTGCACAGTTGGACAGGATACCCAGGTGGTCTCCTCCAAAGAGGAGGTATGTCTATCACCGGGTGAGGAAGGGCGAGACCCTCTCCTCCATCGCCCTGAGATACAGGACAACGGTCAGTGCGATCGCAAGGGCCAACAATATAAAGAAGAGGCATCTCATACGCGTGGGCCAGAGGCTCAAGATACCACTCAAGGGCAGCAGGGTTCATGCATCAAGGTCACAACTGCTGCCTGGTGGAAGATACAGGGTGAAGAAGGGAGACTCCCTCTGGCTTATAGCCCAGAGGTTTAATACCGATATCGAGACACTGAAGCTCATAAACAAACTGAGGACCACCCGCCTGTATGTTGGCCAGATAATAAAGATACCTGATTAACACTACTTTCTATACCACCGCCCGTCCTCTGACTGGATCCACCATCCCTTCCTTGCCTTCTCCTTCCAGCTCTTTGCGAATATCCTCTTGATATCCTCGACCCTGTCAGGAGGGAAGTTGTTTGCCTTTGCTATCTCCCTGTAGAGCGCCTCCCTATCCTCATTCTCGGCCTTGACCAGACGCCTCAAGACCGCCTTCTCCTTGAGACTCAGACCCTCAAGGGAACGAATGACCAGGAGGCCGTCTCTGGCGATACCCACATTCCCGCTGTCAAGATAGGGCTTTATCTTTCCTGCCCTCCTCTTTATCGAGTCCTTGATCGCCCTTATGGCAGGTGTGGAGATGTTTATATCAGGCGCTTCAGCATACGCCTCGGCCGGCCCCAGTATCGCAAGGATAAGTGCAGCTCCGTTCCTCAGAAAGGACCGGGGACCTATCTGTTCCTCTTTCTTCTTCTTGGGCCCCTGCCCCTTCTCCCCCCATACCTCCTCAACGATCCTGTCAGCGGCCTTCTCAACAGCAGCTGCAGGGAAGTATATGTTTATTGTTACACACGAACTGAGTATAAAGACCACCCCAAGCAGTATCAATGAGACACGCCTCATTCCCACCTCCATGCTCCTGGTTTATTTATACAAGATTAAACCATTATTCAGATTATGTAAAGTGAAAAAATTGGCCCATCCTCTTCTATCTCCAGTGTCCTGGTATCCACTTCCATCCCCATGGTGTCTTCTTCCAGTGTCCAGGAACCCAGACAGCACCTGGCCGTGGCCGCCTCTCCCAGTGCCCTGGTATCCAGACCCATCTGCCGTTCTTCCACTGCCAGTGCCCCTCTATCCACACAGCACCTGCAAATGGTGGGGCTGGCCTGACCTCGACCTTTGGTGGTGGAGGTGGTGGGACCTTTACCGCATAAACACAGTTTGACACCGACATTACAGTAAACAGACCAAGAAAGACCGCTGACAGTATCCTCTTCTTCATAGCCAAGACCTCCTCTAAACCCTTTTTACCTTTATTGACACAGGGACACCCCAAAAGGTTTAAAGAATCAAGGCTGATTAATCACGGTTGGCAGGACCCTGACGAAGGGGTTACGGGATCAGAGCTCATAGAGGGTTTCATCGACCCTTGGTGACGGTCTCTTCATCCTGCCCCTCTGCCTTTCCTCGAAGGTGAAGGGCTCCTCCTCATCAAATATGTCACCCATCTCCTCCTCTATCTTCTCCGGATCCTCCCCCCTCTCAAGCCTCCTCAGTGCCTCCTCCATCCCCCTACCCATCTTCAGGCCTGTGGCCTCCGTAAGCCTCCTCATGAGGTGGGCTGCCTGCCTCGGGTCATCCTCATTCAGTCTCTCGGCCTCACCTGCAAGGGACGCAAGGGCCTTCTCCACCCTCTTCTCATCAAAATCAGGAACCCCTGCCCCTCCCTCTGACCTGTCTCTTGATACCGTTGCAAAGAGAGAGACCCTCCTCTTCAGCCTTACATCCCTGCACTCTGGGCAATCAGGTATCTTCTCTGTGTTCACCCTCCTTGAGAAGAATTTATAGATGGTGTTACATCTGTCACAATAAAACTCATATATGGGCACCAGACCACCCCCTTCCTTATATTATAATTGTTGATAAGGGTATGAAGATTCAAGGGGTCAAGGATCCGAGTAAGTCGGGCTTGTCTATGATTTCGGCATCAGGATTTAATATGAAACCCTCTACCGGATCGAACTTATAAACCCCTACCCATGAGTATGGCATCCTCCTTTGGAGAGTGGTAGTAACCCTTCCTCCTGCCGATGACCTCAAAACCGAACTTCTTATAAAGCCTTATGGCCGGGATGTTCGACTCCCTCACCTCAAGGGTGAGGAAGTGATCTCTATTTACAGAGCCCTTCAGCTCCTCTATGGCACTTCCAAGCAGCATCGTGCCTATACCCTTCCTCCTGAAACTGGGATGCACGGCGATGTTCAACAGGTGCGTCACATCCACTATAGTCCTGAGGCATACATAGCCCACTATCCCGTCCTCTATGGATGCAACCAGAAGGATCGTTGCCTTGTTCTCCAGTTCATATCTAAACGCCTCGATTGACCATGGCGCAGAGAAGGACTGTCTCTCTATCTCATGAACCTGCTGTAGGTCAGATTCTCTCATCCTCCTGATGATCAACCCTTCCACCGTATCTCTGCCTCAGACCTCCTTATATAAAAGGGTGTAAGGGTGACAGGGTCGGCCACCTCACCCCTTTTGAGCCTCTCAACCCCTATCTCGGCGACGGTGGATGCAGAGGGATACATGAGATGGGGAGGGGCAAAGATGGCATCATCACGCATCCTCTCCTCGATCAGCCTCCTGTACAGCCTTGCACCATCACCCATAAAGATGGTGATCCCCTCCACCCTATCCATGAGATCATCAGGGGCTATGGCCATCTCGGAGATCACCTTCTTAAGGCCATGGCCATACCATCTGTAAAGCCCTGCGTACACCTCGTTCTTCCTCGCATCAAGCATGGGGCATATGTTGTAGGCAGAGAACGGTATCCTCCTGGCAAAGGCATCCAGGGTCGGAACAGGTATTATCGGCCTTTTCGTGGCATAATAGAGGCCCTTTACAGTGCTCAGGCCTATCCTCAGGCCCGTAAAAGAGCCAGGGCCTATCGACACAGCAAAGGCGTCTATATCGGCTATGGATATGCGTGATGCCATGAGTAGCCATTCGATACTGCTCATGAGCCTCTCTGAGTGGACAACCTTTATATCAAGCATCACCTCTGCAACGAGCCTTTCATCCTCGGTGATGGCGACGCTACCTGCCATAGTGGATGTCTCGATAGCCAGTATCACCATAGAGGATAGTTTATCAGAAGAGCATAGGGTCTTCAATGAGGGGATTCACAGATTCTTCATCTTTTCAGCGTAAGATAGAGGTCATTGGTTGAGACATAGTATCCACCCTTATTAAGACTTTTTGGGAAGAAAATTTGAAAGATATCTATCATCCTGTCAAGATCCATCACTGGAAACAA
>MTOQ01000057.1 GCA_002011735.1 Nitrospirae bacterium JdFR-81
CAGAGTATAGAAAGGATAGTATATGCAGTAATAAGTCACTTAAATGATCAATGGAGGAGAAAACCCTTAAAAGAATTTACACAAAACTATTGACATTACCAAATCTTTTTACTGCTTGGAAATTTGATTTGTCTTTTCTGAGGGATTACAATATCTGGAGGGTGGGGAGGGTCAGGTTATTGATTGCCACCGTGGGCTATGCAGGTTATCTGCCATATGCACCAGGGACCTTTGGCTCCCTGTTAGGGCTTCTGTTGATATCCTTGCTCAAGCCCCATGACCTGCAGCTCCTGTTGATCTTCCCCTTTCTATTCATCATAGGGGCCGCTTCGGCAGATAGTGCAGAAAGGTTCATGGGGAAGGACAGTCCCCATATAGTCATCGATGAATTCTGTGGATACCTGATCACCATGGTCTTCCTGCCCAAAGACCTGGCATATCTGATAGCAGGGTTCCTGCTGTTCAGGCTATTTGATATCCTTAAGCCACCACCCATTAAAAGGATCGAGGGGGCCTTAAAGGGTGGGATCGCCATTATGGCCGATGACCTCCTTGCAGGACTCTATGCAAACCTCTGTTTACAATTGTGGAGGTTGATCTCTTAGGTGGAGACTTGTTGAGGAGCATATGGTATCCTAATAAAGAAGGATGAGGTGCTTCATCGCCATACATATTGATGAAGGTGTGAGGTCTGCCCTCTCAGGCCTCCAGGAAGAGCTGAAGGGCTGTAATGTTGACATCAGATGGGTCAGGCCCGAGAATATACACCTCACTTTGAAATTTCTTGGTGATGTTAAAGAGGATAGGCTCGATATGATCAGGGCAAGACTGGAGGATATATGCTCGAGATACAACAGGTTCAGCCTTGAGGCAAGGGGGATGGGGATATTTCCTGACAAGAAGAGGCCAAGGGTCCTGTGGGTTGATGTTGATGGGAATGGCAACCTCAAGGGACTCCAGCACGATATAGAGGAGGCGATGGCAACGATTGGCTTTAAAAAGGAGGACAGGGCCTTTACACCCCATCTCACCATCGGAAGGTTCAGGTCAAGGGCAGGGATCGATGCGCTCTATGATAGAATGCAATCTTATATGGATGAGCGGTTCGGTCTTTTTGATGTAAGGTCTGTCTTTTTGATGGAGAGCATCTTGAGACCCTCTGGGGCAGAGTACAGGAGGGTTGCTGAGTTTGGTCTGAGGGTATAAAATAAAAGAGCAGGGGGTATACCATGGATAAGGACAAGTCAAGGGCTCTTGAGGTTGCTATCTCCCAGATAGAGAAGCAATTTGGCAAGGGCGCGATAATGCGCCTTGGTTCAGAGGGTATTGTAGAGGTCCCTGTAATCCCCACGGGTTCGATCGGCCTTGACATAGCGCTTGGGGTTGGCGGCTTCCCAAGGGGCAGGATAATCGAGATATATGGGCCTGAATCCTCTGGAAAGACGACCCTTGCCCTGAGTGCCATAGCCCAGGCACAGAAGGCCGGCGGTGCGGCTGCCTTCATAGACGCAGAGCATGCCCTTGATGTGAATTATGCGGCAAGGTTAGGGGTGAATATAAATGAACTCCTTATAAGCCAGCCTGACACCGGTGAACAGGCGCTTGAGGTCACAGAGACCCTTGTCCGCAGTGGTGCACTGGATATAATCGTGATAGACTCCGTGGCTGCGCTTGTGCCAAGGGCAGAGATCGAGGGGGATATGGGGGATAGCCTCCCAGGGCTTCAGGCAAGGCTCATGAGCCAGGCCCTCAGGAAGCTCACCGCCACGATCTCGAAGAGCCAGACTACCGTTATATTCATAAACCAGATAAGGATGAAGATAGGTGTGATGTTCGGTAACCCCGAGACAACCACGGGCGGCAACGCACTCAAGTTCTATGCCTCTGTGAGACTCGATATCAGGAGGATAGAGACCCTCAAGGATGGACAGGAATCCACTGGAAGCAGGGTGAGGGTGAAGGTGGTAAAGAACAAGGTGGCGCCACCATTCAAGCAGGCAGAGTTCGATATATACTTTAATGAGGGTATATCGAGGATAGGGGAGCTCGTGGACCTTGGTGTTAATAAGGGTGTCATCGAGAAGTCAGGCGCGTGGTATTCCTATAATGGGAATCGTATAGGCCAGGGCAGGGAGAACGTGAAACAGTATCTTCTGTCAAACCCTGAGGTGGCGCAGGAGATAGAGGCGAAGATACTGGAGGCATATAATTTCAAGAGATAGGGGGAATAGGGGATGCCAATCGATATAGATGCCCTCCTTAAAAAGGCAGTGCAGCTGAATGCATCTGACCTTATTATAAAGGCCGGTAATGTCCCCATATTGAGGATAGACGGGAAGCTCTCACCTGTGCAGGGAGAGAAGAAGCTGACAGGAGAGGACACCAAGAACATAGCGATGGCTGTGCTGAGCGAGAGGCAGATGGAGATATTCAAGCGAAAGAACGATATAGACGTCTCATACAGCATCCCTGGTCTTGGCAGGTTCAGATGTAACTGCTTTGTCCAGAGGGGCACGGTCAGTATAGTCTTCAGGATCATCCCCGCAACACCCCTTGACATCGATCAGCTCAATCTCCCTCCCATAATAAAAAAGATCGCCCTTGAACCCCGTGGCCTTGTCCTTGTAACCGGTGCAACAGGAAGCGGTAAGACAACAACACTTGCAGCCATGATCAACCACATAAACATGCACAGGACAGACCACATAGTCACGATAGAAGACCCCATCGAGTATCTGCACAGAGACCGAAGCAGTATTATAAATCAGCGGGAGGTAGGCTCTGATACAGAGTCCTTCGGTATTGCCCTGAGGGCAGCACTGAGACAGAATCCTGATGTCATACTTGTTGGTGAGATGAGGGATTTTGAGACTATCCAGACGGCCCTCCTTGCAGCAGAGACAGGCCACCTTGTCTTCAGCACCCTCCACACGGTTGATGCAACAGAGACCATAAACAGGATCATCACGGTCTTCCCCCCCTATCAGCAGAACCAGATAAGGAGGCAGTTGGCCTCTGTCTTAAGGGCCATAATCTCGATGAGACTCCTGCCAAGGGCGGATGGACAGGGCAGGGTGCCGGCGGTTGAGGTGCTCATAGCAACAGAGACCATAAGGGCGTGTATTGATGACCCTGCAAAGACAAAGGACATCCCCATCATAATAGAGAACAGCCACACACAGTATGGTATGCAGACATTTGACCAGTCCCTCATGGATCTCTATAAGGCAGGCCTCATAACCTATGAGGACGCCCTGCGGAGGGCATCAAAGCCTGATGACTTTGCCCTCAAGGTGAAGGGTATCCAGACACTAAAGGACACATGGGAGTCTGATGAGGCTGTCTCAGGGAAGGAGAAGGGCCCGGAGATCGAGAGGTTCTCCTCCTGAGGCTCGAAGCTATGCACTAAAGCTCCTGTATTACCGGCCAAGAAGCCTGAAGGAGATGAGGTGGCGGCTCGTCCGAAGGGGCTATGACGAAGAGGAGATAGACAAGACACTGGACCTTCTCCAGGAGAGCGGTCTGATAGAAGACAGATCCCTTGCTGAGGGCCTTGTTAGAGATGCGATAGAACGGAGACTGCTTGGCAGGAAGGGTATAGAGGCATTCCTCCGTCACCGCGGTATAGACAGGGACCTCATTGATGAGGTGCTCTCCCACCATTCTGATGATATAGAGTTAGAGACCGCAAAGAGACTCATCGAAAAAAGACTCAGGACACTCCAGGGTCAGTCAAGGGAGGTTATGAAGAGGAGGTTAAGGGGGATGCTGACTCGCAGGGGTATTGCAGGAGATGTAATCGAGAGGGCACTGAGCGAGGCAGGACTCTGAGACCTAACCCCTCAAGTTTTTTTGCAATATTTATTACTCTGTGTATATAATTTCATATGGAGGAGACCCGTTACTGCCTGTGTTGCGGTGAGAATGTGGAGTTCAATCGCATTGAACGTGACGGTCGCCTGGAGTATACCTGTATATACTGCGGCTTCCCCCTCTCCATGGAAGAGACACCACTGACAGCAGGGATCGAGACAGGTGAGAAGACCGCACCATCAGCGGCACCGGAGATGGAGGCAGAGAAGGTTGGCGAAAGCTATATACTGATTGCAGAGGATTCAAAGTATACAAGGAAGATAATCCAGGATCTATTGATCGAGAAGAGGTTTGCGGACCAGGTCCTCGCCTTTGAGAATGGGCTCGAACTCACAACCGCCTACTCAAGGCTGATATCAGAGGGTAAAAGTGTAGAGGTCGTGATACTGGATATAAATATGCCTGTGATGGATGGCCTGACGGCTGCAAAGACCCTGAGGAGTATAGAATCACAGAAGAGGATACCCCATGTCCCTATAGCCTTCTTCTCGGCTGTCAAGGCCGATGAAAACCTGAGGACACAGATGGAGATCCTGGCCCCTGCGAATTATCTCAATAAGGGTTCTGACCCTGACCCTGATAGACTGGCAGAGAGGGTTGAAAAACTCATATCATATTTTTTACAGATAAGACAGCAATAACGGGTTATGAAGAGCAGAGAGATAAGGCGATTGTTCGTTGAGTTCTTCAAGGAGAAGGGCCACGAGGCCATAAAGAGCTCCTCCCTTATCCCGATGAGTGACCCGTCCCTCCTCTTCACCAATGCAGGTATGGTGCAGTTCAAATCGGTCTTCCTTGGTGAGGAGACGAGGCCGTATAAGAGGGCCGTGACCGTCCAGAAGTGCCTCAGGGCAGGTGGTAAACACAATGACCTTGAGAGCGTGGGAAAGACGGCAAGGCACCATACATTCTTTGAGATGCTCGGTAACTTCTCCTTTGGTGACTATTTCAAGCGCGAGGCCATAAGATGGGCATGGGAATTCCTCACTGAATGGATGAGGCTGCCGGCAGACAGGCTCCTTGTAACGGTCTATACCGAGGATGATGAGGCGGCCTCTATCTGGGTTAAAGAGATCGGTATAGCAGAGGAGAGGATCTTCAGGCTCGGCGAGAAGGATAACTTCTGGCAGATGGGTGATACAGGGCCATGCGGGCCATGCTCTGAGATACTGATAGATCAGGGGCCTGATATGAGCTGTGGAAGGCCTGACTGCACGGTAGGCTGTGACTGTGACCGGTATCTTGAGGTGTGGAACCTGGTATTTATGCAGTATAACAGGGATGCCTCGGGCAGACTCACACCACTGCCAAAACCGAGCATTGACACAGGCATGGGCCTTGAGAGGCTCTCCGCAATACTGCAGGGAAAGAAGAACAACTTCGACTCAGACCTCTTCAGCCCCATTATACGCCAGTTAGAGGAGATATCAGGAAGGTCCTACGGTTCGGACAGGGAGATTGATACCTCTATACGTGTAATAGCCGACCACATAAGGGCTATCGCCTTTGTCCTCTCAGAGGGGCTCATCCCCTCCAATGAGGGGAGGGGCTATGTGCTAAGGAGGATTATAAGGAGGGCGGCAAGGCATGGGCTCATGCTCGGCATAGAGGGGCCCTTTCTGTACAGGCTCCTTGATTCCGTGATCGAGACCATGTCAGAGCCATACCCTGAACTCCTTGATGAGCCTGAAAGGTCAAGGAAGATCCTGATGTTCGAGGAGGAGCGTTTTGCCCACACACTCACCGCAGGGATGGGGATCCTTGACAGGTTGATTGCAGAACTGAAGTCATCAGGCGAAGGGGTCATCCCCGGGAGAGAACTCTTCAGACTCTATGACACCTACGGCTTCCCACTCGACCTTGCAAGGGATATAGCTATGGACAATGGCCTCTCCATAGACGAGGAGGGGTTCAGGGATGAGATGGAACGCCAGAGGGAAAGGGCAAGGGCCTCGTGGATAGCAGAGGAGAAGGGCTCGGATGTCTACAGGGATATCCTCGGCAAGACAGGGCCTACGGCCTTCGTTGGGTATGAGAGCCTCCATGAGGATTCCACGGTGGTCACCATCATAAAGGACGACAAGGAGGTGGATGGGGCAGGAGAGGGAGAGAGGGTAGAGATAATCCTTGATAAGACACCCTTTTATGGGGAGGCAGGTGGGCAGGTGGGTGATACAGGTGTCCTGAGGACAGGGGATGTGAGGATAGAGGTCATCGATACAAGGAGATTCAATGACCTGATCATCCATGTATGTAATGTAAAGAGGGGAAGGGTGAGGTCAGGGATGTCTCTGAGGGCATCTGTTGATGAGGGGAGAAGAAGGGCCATAATGCGTAACCACACAGCCACACACCTACTGCATAAGGCACTACGGGAGGTGCTCGGTGATCATATAAAGCAGTCGGGGTCACTCGTTGCGCCTGAGAGACTACGGTTCGACTTTACCCACTTCCATGCGATGAGTGACAGGGAACTGATGGAGGTTGAGGATATGGTGAATGAGAAGATACTCCAGGACCTTCCGGTAAGCGTGACCATCATGACCCTTGAGGAGGCCCTTTCAAGTGGTGTGACCGCCCTGTTTGGTGAAAAGTATGGAGAGAGGGTAAGGGTCGTAAGGGCGGGGGACTTCAGTGCCGAGCTCTGTGGTGGCACCCATTGCCGTGCAACAGGCGAGATAGGGGTATTCAGGATCATCTCTGAAGGGAGTGTCGCAGCAGGTCTGAGGAGGATAGAAGCGCTCACAGGCCTTGGTGCCATTGAGTACATGAGGAGGAAGGAGATGGAGCTCAGAAGGGCTGCGGCACTGATGAAGGTGGATGAGTTCAGCCTCTCAGAGAAGGTCGAAAAACTCATAAACGAGGCCCGTCTTAAGGATAGGGAGATCGAGAGGCTCAGGAGCAGCTCGGCCACAAGGGACATAAATACCATTCTAAGGGACATCAAACAGGTGGATAATGTGAAGGTGCTTGCAAGAAGGATCGATGGCCTTGATATGAAGGCCCTCCGCCTCCTTGCCGACAACCTGAAGGAGAGGATCACCTCTGGTATAATAGTGCTCGGCTCGGTGCTTGACAGCCAGGTCTATTATGTTGCTGCTGTCACAAAGGATCTGACAGAAAGATTCAATGCAGCGGATATACTCAGGACCGTAACAGGGGGTAAGGGTGGAGGAAGACCGGATATGGCCCAGGGTGGATCAAAGGATGTAGGAGGTATTGATAAGGCGATTGGATCTGTCCTTGATATAGTGAAGAAAAAGACAGGGTAGTTAATAATTTAATAAATAATAAAGGAGGCTGACATGTCTCTCTTTGACATCGTCCAGAAGGCCCTGCTTGCAGGACTTGGTATGCAGGAGAAGGTCAGGGAGTTTATTGATGAGCTCGTAAAGAAGGGGGAGCTGAGTGAGTCCCAGGGCGCCAGGCTCATCAAGGAGTGGACCGAGAAGGCAGGAAGCACAAAGGAGGAGTTTGACAAGAGCATAAAGGAGCTCATAAACAAGGCCATCGAGAAGGTGAACTTCCCTTCAAGGAAGGAGATGGACGAACTGAATGAGAGGCTTGAGGCCCTGACAAAGAGGGTGAAGAGGCTTGAGGAGTCCACTGGAAGGGAAAAGGCCGATAATTAATCAAGATGCCCCTATCAGGATTTCTGAGATTTTACCAGACATACAGGAACTTAGACAGGATCAGACAGATAGTAAATGTCCTCCTCAAACACGGCTTTGGACAGTTTGTTGAACAGATAAACCTCCACAGATTCATCCCCCTCAGAAAGAGGATCAGGGCGTTCGGTAAGTGGCCCACGATCGAGAGGCACACCATACCCGAGAGGCTGAGGATGGCCTTCGGTGAGCTTGGCCCATCCTTTATAAAGCTTGCACAGCTCCTCTCTTCAAGGCCTGACCTCATCACCCCTGCCTATGCCAATGAGTTCAAGAAGTTACAGGACAAGGTTCCCCCCTTCCCCGCCGAGATCGCAAAGAAGACCGTAGAGTCAGAGCTCGGGATAAGGCTTGAGGATGTGTTCAGCGAGTTCGATGAGACCCCTGTTGCCGCTGCCTCTATTGCACAGGTCCACAACGCCACCCTCAGGGATGGGACAAAGGTGATAGTGAAGATACAGAGGCCGGATATAAGGGAGACCATCGAGACAGACATATCCATACTGAATACAATAGCAAGGTTGATGGTAAGGTATATCCCTGAAAGCAGACTCTTCAATCCTGAAGGGATTGTTGAGGAGTTCTCAAAGACCGTCAGGAAGGAGCTTGATTTTATTGTGGAGTCCAAGAACGCACAGAGGTTCAAAAAAAACTTTGCTGATTATAAGGGTGTGTGCATCCCCACGGTTTATCCTGAGCTGACGACCGAGAAGGTGATCGTGATGGAGAGGTTTGAGGGTGTAAGGATTGATGACATCAAAGGGATCGAGGCCATGGGCGTGGACAGGAAGGAGCTTGCCAGGAGGGGGGTTGATATCTATTTCAAGATGATATTCGAGGATGGATTCTTCCATGCAGACCCACACCCTGGAAACATCTTCGTCCTCCCTGATGGGAGGATCGGCCTCATGGACTTTGGCATAGTCGGCTGGGTCACACCTGATATGATGGAGAAGATGGCAAATGCGTTCCTTGCCATTATAAGAAGAGACTTCGATCTACTTATAAATCAGTATATCGAACTCGGGATCGTCTCGGATAAGGTGGATATAGAGACATTCAGGAGGGAGTTCAAGGCAGACCTTATTGAACTGCTCCAGCCCCTTTACGACCTCACCATCTCCGAGATAAACTTCGCCAACTACATCGAGACACTTACACACCTCATGGTCAGACACAACCTCACCATACCCTCTGACCTGCTGCTCATGAACAAGACCATGCTGATACTTGACAATATAGGAAGACAGCTTGACCCTGACTTCAATTTTATGCTGATCGCTGAGCCATATGCCTCGAGGCTTGTAAGGAGGAGGCTCAGCCCCCACAGGCTGTTAGAGAAGGCGCGGGACAATCTTGCCGAGGCCATTGAGCTCGCTCAGACCACACCAAGACAGCTTAACATCTTCCTGAAGAGGGCGCTGAAGGAGGAGTTAAACTTTAATGTAAACCTCATCGGTATGCAACGGCTGATAAAGGATATTGACCGTTCAAGCAACCGCCTCGCCTTCAGTGTCATAGTCGCTGCGATCATCATAGGCTCGACGATGCTCATACAGTCAGGCCCTGAGGGTGAGGCATTCGGCCTGCCAACCATAGGTATCGTGGGCTTCTTCGTTGCCTTTGTGCTCGGTATATGGCTCCTGATCTCTATAATAAGATCAGGAAGGCTGTGAGCCCGATTGCTCATCATACATTATATGGAGGTGATGCCCATGACGATCGATGAGCTTAAGAGATACTGTGATGAGGAATTTGGGAACATCGATAGGGTCAGGGGCGAACTCTCCATCCTCTATAACCCTGAGAGGGCAGAATACACACTGCCTGAGAGGGCGGCTATGGCCTCATTCATTATGAACATATATACAGGGATAGAGAATATCCTGAAGCAGATGCTCATATACGACAGGCTCGATGTGGGTGATGCCCCTGACTGGCATGAGAAGGTCCTCAAGAAGGCAGGCGAGATCGGCATACTGCCACCCGACCTGTTCCAGATACTGACGAGGTATCTATCCTTCAGGAACTACTTTATCTATAATTACATCTTTAATATAAAATGGGAGGATATGAAGGTGCTGATAGATGCGATAGAGGATGTGATCAAGAGGTTCAGGTCAGAGGTGGATGAATACATACAGATGATTTAGAGGCTATCTGGCGGATGTCAGGGCTGATACAGTGAGGTACACGGTCAGTGCACCGGTGGGCCTCCTGTAGTTCCTCACCCTCACATCAAGGCTCTTCACAACGAGATAGGGTGTGTGGGTCTCGATGGCATAGAGTATCTCCCTGAGTGTATCTGTATCAGGGAGCATACCGTTTATGGTGGCACTCACTACCCTGAACCCTCCCAGATCCTCTGTCTTCTCTATCCTTTCGCTGGATATGGTGCCACCATGTGCTGTAAACATCTCCTTTATGATATTCTGGAGTGTGGCGGCCGCAAGGGAGGCGGTCTGTGCCTCTATAAGCTTAGCCCTCTCCTCCTTCATCACCCTCCTGAGCTCCTCAAGCCTGGCCTCAATGGCAGGCCCCTCTGAGATAAGGGCGTTGTATCTCTTCAGCTTCTCCATGCTTATGGCCCTCTCCTCCCTGAGTGTGGATATCCTGTCCCTTATACCCTGAAACCCGTACTGATATATCACAAGTGCTGTCAGGAGGATGATGATGGGGATTGCATATATCAGTCTTCTATTCCTCTGCATCCTGCCTGTCTCCCTTCACTATCTGCATCCTTATCCTGAACCTGTCTGCCTTGAGGACCCTGTCCCTGACGGTAGGGGATGCAAACTCAACCTTTTCAAAGTATGGCGAGGCATCAAGCACGGGCAACAGCTCTGTGGCTGATGTGGCATAACCATTTATCTCGATGGCCCCATCCCTTATCCTCAGCCCTGTCAGCCAGGCATCCTCAGGAATAATGGACGTCAGCTCTTTGAGTATATCCAGTGTCAGCGGTCCGGACCCCTTGAACTCCTCGATGGTGGACACCTCTGTGGAGAGCCTCTCTGCCTCCTTCTTCATGAGCTCCACCTTCCTTACACCCTCCTGCCTCTGTGCTATCTGTTGGTTTATCGCCTCAAGCCACCTGCCCTCCACCTTCAAAGGCGCAAGCATATAGAGGATAAGGCTGATCAGGAATGCGAACAGGAGGATCGCCGTAAGGATATAGGATGGCCCCTGCTGCTCTACATGCCCCCTGCTGAATAGATTAAATGGCCTTGCGTCCTTCCACAGGGACTCGATGAGCCCTCCAATCGCTATATACCCCTCCTTATGTTCCAGTGCAAGGTCCTCCATCATCCTGATCCTCAGACCTGTGGAGGCCTCCAGGTGCTGCCTCAATCCCGCACCACCTGAAAGCACTATCTGTGGAGAGGGGTTTATTAACCGTGCCTTCTCCACAAGGGGGATGAGGTCACCTGATATCCTCCTGACCCTCTCCTCCTCGCTGCCGGTCAGCTCATTTGAACAGGCCTCATGCATCAGGCCATCAATAAACAGTCCACACTCGTATCCATCCCCATCCACCCTCAACAGTATGAACCCTCCTGTGCCTTCACCAGCGTATCTACACAGTGTGCCCATTGCAGGGAGGTCTATGGCCAGCCTATCAACAAGGAGGCCACCCTCCTTGAGAGCATCGATATACGGCCTTATCCTCTCAGCCCTTACAGCGGTGAGCATGAGGCTGATCCTCTCAGACCCCTCCCTCAATACCATGAAGTCATACAGGGCATCCTCTGCCGTAAAAGGGGTGAGCCTGTCCATCTCATAGGAGATAGCCCCTGAGAGGTTCTCCCTGACAGAGGCAGGGAGTTCGACCACCCTTGTGATCACCCACCTCTTAGGGACAACAAGTATCACAGGGCCTGACAGGCCTGTCTCATTTAGAAATAGCCTAAGGAATGAGGCAACCTCACCAGGATGTGGATACCTGCTATCGTCTATGGTATAAACCTTTATGGCCTTTATCCTGATCCTTGAAAGGCTCCTTCTGCCATATGCGAAGGTTACACGCCCCACCTCCAGGGAGACAGAGATAAACCCCTCGGGCAGGAGAGACTCATCTGCAAGGCTGAAGGTCAAGACCCTGTGCAATGACAGAAGTGTGGCCTTCAGCCTCTCTGTCGTATCCTCACTCAACCCCGTCAGACTCCTGTTCGCCTCCTCCACGGTTCAACCTCAGAGGACTCATGTAATAAAGGTATTTATACTTGTTCACACCATAAAGCCTGACCGTTGCCCTTATACTATATCCATGGCCCCTGTCCGTGTGGGCCTCTGAATCTATGGTGAATGTGTTGGAATCGGCAAGGGTGACATACCGGGAGATCAATGAATAGTTCTGTCCCAATGCCTGCTGGATATTGATACCCTCTTCCTGTCTCCACGATATTATGGTATCTGCCATCTCGGGGGTAACACCTGGGATCGATTGGAGGACCTCACGCGGTGCGGTCTTCAGGTTTATCTTACCGCTCTCTGAATACACGGTGAGGAAGTCTATAATACCCCTGTGACCCTTCCCTCCATACAGTAACTCGCGATCCACACCCCTCACAAGGAGTAGCTCCTCGATCGAGTCGAAATTCGCATTCTTTGCCTTATATGGCTGTGGCAGTGACATATAGTAGTCGCTTTCAGCACCATGTAGCCTGTGGAAGTCATCAGGGTCTCTCCAGTCCATTATCGAATCTACGATGATATCCACCCTCTCCTCATCAACCCCAAGGTTCAGGAGGAGGTTCCTCAATATTACATCAGACGCCTTGTTTATGTCCACTTTGGCTGATTCATCCGTAAGGCTTACCGTGGCATACCCGTTCCTGGTCTTCACCTCGTAGGGTGTGCAATCCACCCTCCAGATGTGCTCGGTGTCTGCTGGATTGGTCTTCCTGTAGAAGAGCTCGATGATCGCCCTCTCCACACCTGCCTCTGCAATGAACCTCTCCTGCACTGACTGCCTGAATGAGACAGTGGCAAGGGTCTCTGTCCTTGCCATGTACGAATAAGACAGGACTATCGTCATGAGGATCGTGAGAACCCAGAGGACGAGCACAAGGGCTATACCATCAACGGAGGACGGATAAGCACGCCTCATAAAGTCTCCTCCCCTGAGGCCCTCTGTGCACTAAGATCCATCACCCTCCCTGTTACCCTTACAGGGATGACCATCGAGAACCTGGAGCCGTTATAGGAGATACTGAGCCTTAGCCTGTCAGGCAGGGTGCCTTCCTCAGGCCACTCATCAACCCATTCACCATGCTCATCTGTGGGCCCTTTATAAAAGTACTCAAACGCTATCTCATCAGCACCACTCAGCAGCTCTGTCTCCATAACATCCTCTGCCCCCTCAGAGGGCCTTATGATGCGTTCATAAGCCTTGAGTGCCTTTTTATCGCCCTCATCAGAGACCACCTCATAACGGACCACACAGATACTCTGGCCATTCCAGATCGAGTAGGCCGTTGCCATCTGCAATGACTCGCCATTGCCTTCAAAGTAGTATCTCCTCTCTCCATCCTCCTCATAGGTGAGGGGGACCTGTGACTGCACCTGTGAGTTTATAATATTTATTGATGTCCTCATCCTCTGCAGGGCATCAACCATCCTGTCTGCCCGTTCAACCGCACCGAGGCTCACCCTCAGGGCGCTTGCAATGATAACGGCAAGGAGACCTATGATCGTAAAGGAGACCACCAACTCAAGGAGGGTGAAACCTCCTGAACCCTGGATTGTGAATCCTGGACCTCGGATACCTCTCATCCCCCCCTCTTCACGACCTTCATGGTATCAAGATTGATGGTCTTCTCATTCACGCCGTCTGTCCATCTCAGCGTCAGGCTTATGTTCAGGAGGTTGACCTGAAGATTCTCAAACCTCTCATCCTCAACACCCTTTATCCTGACATCGACATCATAGCCATCATCTGTCGTCACACTGAACTCACCCTCCTCTATCTCACCCTCCACCACATCCCTCATGATCGCCTCGGCCCTGATGGTAGCCTTCACATACTCGTCAGAGCTTGTGAGATTCCTCAGGCCTGCGGAAAAGAGCTGGAGTATCACCACAACCGCTATACTCAATATAGAGACAGAGACAAGGACCTCAAAGAGGGTGAAGCCCCTGTGGTCTAGGACTGCAGACCGTGCGTCTAAACCATCCTGAACCATCCTCATTCTGTTATCCTCGCACCTGTGATGGGATCTAAGTCTATATTCACCCTCCTCCTGTCGTTCCAGAGGACTATCCTCCCTCCTTCAAAAGAGCCTGATGGATGAAACACCATCCTGTAGGTACCCTCTCCTATCTCCCTGCCATTCAGCCCGTCAACCACCATGATATTCACATCCCCAGGGACCTCCTTTTCGGTATGCCCTTCTATTGAATAGGCCCTTGCATCAAGGTCTATTATCACAGACTGGCTCATGCCCGTGCTCTGCGCAAGGGCGCGGGCATGCCTGATCGTCGTCACCATCTCTCTCACCGTTGCACTGAGACTGCTTGATGAGAGGGTGCCTGCAAGAAAGACTGTGGAGAGGCCGAGTATCAGGGAGACGAGGGAGATGACTATAATCAGTTCAAGGAGTGTAAAGCCCCTGTGGTCAACGGTTGACGATTGACGGTTCACTAAGGACCAATGACCCGTGACCAATGACCAGTGACCATCTCCTGAGACCTTTTCACCCTGCTGAGGTGAAAAACTCTTATACAATAAAGCTGGCATCTTAAAATGGCAGCTCTGTTATGCTGAATATGGCCATCAACATGGACAGTATGATGAAGCCTATGACAAGGGCCATGAAGAGGATCATGGCAGGCTCGAGCAGGCTGAGGAATCTCTTGAGTGTTGCCCTGAGGCTCGTCTCATAGGTCTCGGCAACCTGCAGTAGCATCGTGTCAAGCTGTCCACTCTCTTCACCCACCCTTATCATGGATATGGCAAGGGCCGGAAAGACACCTGCACGTGAAAGAGGGGTGGCGATACCCTTCCCCTCCTTTGCATCCTTTGACACCATGTCGATAGCAGAGCTGATGACACGGTTGTTGACCGTGCCCTTTGAATTGCCAAGAGCCTGAAGGAGGGGTACACCACTACTCAACAGGGTACCAAGGGTGCGTGTAAACCTTGCCGTCTCAAGCCTCGTGATGATGTCACCCATAAGCCTGAGCTTTAAGGCATCCCATCTGTATCTGCCCTTTTCGGAGTTGACATATCTCCTGAAGATGATTATACCCGTGACCAGCAGGAGGAGGATGATCCACCAGTATGTGGCGATGACATTGCTTGTGGCAATCACCACCCTTGTTGGAAGGGGGAGTGTCGCGCCCATCTCGGAGAATATAACCGAGAACTTCGGAAGTACATATACGAGCAGTATTATTATCGATACAATACCCGTGAGCATGAGTATGGCAGGATATATCATGGCTGAGATCAGGCTCTCTTTCAGCTCCCTAGTGGATTCAAGGAACTCCCTCAACTTCTCCAACACTATATCAAGCACCCCTCCTGCCTCACCTGCCCTCACCATGTTCACATACAGCTGTGGGAAGGTCTCGGGGTGCCTCTGGAGGGCATCGGAAAAGCTCTTCCCCTCCCTTATGGACTGCAAGATAGACCTTATTATACCCTTCATGGCCTTGCCCTCGGATAACTCAGACAGGATATTGAGGCTCCTGTCAAGAGGAAGTCCTGCCTTAAGGAGTGCGGACAGCTCGGCGGTAAAGGTGAGTATATCTGCCCTTGGTCTGCGGAAGATCAGCCTCTTTGAGAGGTCTTCCTTTGGTGTGGTGATCCTCAGGGGGATGAAGCCTGAGTCCCTGAGCTTCTCTATGGCCACCCTTTCATCTGTGGCCTCAATAACCCCCTCCTCAACCTGCCCATCAAGGGTTGTGGCCCTGTAGGAGAAGACGGCCATCTATCCCTCCTGCGTCACCCGTAGGACCTCACTGAGGGTTGTTATCCCTGCCCTGACCTTCTCCAGGCCATCCTCCACAAGGGTCCTCATCCCATGCCTCCTCGCCAGCTCCCTGAGCTGGTTCGCATCACCGCCCTTGAGGATGAGCCTCCTTATGTCATCATCAACGACCATCAACTCAAAAATCCCTGTCCTGCCATAATAACCCGTATATGTGCAGGATTCACACCCCCTTCCCCTGTAGAGGGTGACCCCATCCATGCCGAACCTCGTGAGCTCCTCCATCTCGGTGCTGGATGTTACCACCTCCTTGCAGGAAGGGCATATGACCCTTACGAGCCTCTGGGCAAGCACACCAAGCAGGGTCGATGAGAGCAGGAAATCCTCCACGCCCATATCAACCAGCCTTGTTATGGCGCTCGGCGCATCATTGGTATGGAGTGTTGAGAAGACGAGATGTCCTGTGAGTGCTGACTGGATGGCTATCTCTGCTGTCTCAAGGTCCCTTATCTCACCTATCATTATGATATCAGGGTCCTGTCTCACAATGTGCCTCAGGGTGTTTGCAAAATTCAGACCTATCTTTGGCTTGACCTGTATCTGATTTATCCCCTTCAATTGATACTCTATGGGATCCTCGACGGTTATGATCTTCTTATCAGGTGAGTTCAGCTTGTCAAGTGCACCATACAGGGTCGTTGTCTTACCGCTGCCTGTTGGGCCTGTAACAAGGATGATCCCGTTTGGACGCTTGATGAGCTCATTGAACCTGGAGAGGGTGTCCGGAGGGAAGCCCAGTTTATCAAGGTCTATAATGATTCCCTCTTTATGGAGGATCCTCATCACCACGCTCTCGCCATGTAGCACAGGGATCGTTGAGACCCTCAGGTCTATCTCCCTATCGCCCACCTTCAGCTTTATCCTCCCATCCTGCGGGAGTCTCCTCTCTGCTATGTTGAGCTTTGCCATTATCTTTATCCTTGATACTATCGCGGGCTGGAGCCTCTTTGGTGTGGACTCTGTCTCATGCAATACACCATCTATGCGATATCTGATTTTCAATTCGTCCTCAAAGGGCTCTATATGGATGTCGCTTGCCCTGCTCTCGACCGCCCTTGTTATAAGCAGGTTTACGAGCCTTATTATCGGTGCCTCGGAGGCCAGGTCTTTCAGGTGGCCCACATCCTCCTCTTCTTCAGTGATAAACTCAAAGTCCCTCTCTTCCAGATCCTCGATAATACTGTTCACATTCTCTGCCCTCTGATCATAAAATCTGGATATATAATCACTCAATGCCTTCGGATCGGTCGTATAGACCTGCACCTCTGCAGATGTAGCAACCCTGAGGGCATCGATTGTCTGCCTATCATCAGGATTCGCCATAACCACCTTGAGCACATTGTCCTTTAACTCAAGGGGGATGATCATATTCTCACGGATGAATCGAGAGGACACGCCATTTATAAAGAAGGGGACCTTTGGGAGTTCATCCCCACTTATAAAGGGGACCTCCCCCCTCTTTGTTGTGGTGGCCTCGGCCATAGGAGATTATACCATATTGCTACCCCCGATGTGGTGAACAGGGGTTATTGGCCCAATTAAGGTCTTTATTCTGTTATAATCTTTTCATGTCCTATCCTGCTGGTATCGGTTGAGAGACCCTATGGTCAGTGTCATCATACCCACACGGAATGCAGAGGCATATATCCACAGACTGATCGTCTCACTCAAAGGGCAGACCATACCCCCTGAGATAATAGTCATTGACTCCTCCTCAAGGGACAGGACTGTAAGTATAGCCGACTCCCTTGGTGCAAGGACGAGGATAGTCCTGAGCGGGCATTTCGACCACGGTGGCACAAGAAACCTTGCCGTCAAACATGCAAGGGGAGACATCCTCGTCTTCCTCACACAGGACGCCCTTCCTGCAAATGAATACCTCATTGAAAACCTCATAAGGCCACTTGATGACCCTGCCATTCCGGCCTCTTACGGAAGACACATACCAGCACCTGATGCAAAACCAACGGAGAGGTTCTCCAGGCTCTTTAACTACCCTGACAGGGCGTTTATAAATGACAGGGAGAGCGTATCAAGGATGGGGATAAAGACCTTCTTCTTCAGCAATGTCTGTTCGGCGATAAGGAGGAGGGAGTTTGAGAAGGTTGGGGGGTTCACCGAGGGGTTGATAATGAACGAGGACATGCAGTTTGCAAACAGGCTAATTATGAGGGGCTATAAGATCGCCTATGTTCCTGAGGCCATGGTCATACATTCACACAATTATACATGGGCAGACCAGTTTAGAAGATACTTCGACATCGGCGTCTTTCTGAGGATGAACAGGGACGTCATAAGGGCCTCAAGGCTCGGGGATACCGGGATAAGATTTCTGATAGAGGAGGTGAGGTATCTTGTTAAGAACAGGGCATTAGGTTGGCTTCCTTACCTGTTCGGTGAGGCCATATCAAAATACCTGGGCTACAAGATCGGGTATCACCATATCACCTTACCATTAACAATAAAGAAAAGGTTGAGTATGCATAGTAATTACTGGCAGGGATAGATTTGAAGATAGCGATAGTGCATGAATGGTTTGTGAGCTATGCAGGCTCTGAGAAGGTGGTGGAGCAGATAATAAGGCTGTATCCTGAGGCAGACCTGTATAGCCTTATCGATTTTACACCTGAGGACAAGAGGGGGTTTTTATTAAACAAAAATGTCAAGACATCGCTCATCCAGCACCTGCCCATGGCAAGGACAGAATACCGTGCCTATCTTGCACTCATGCCATTTGCCATCAGGAGGTTCGACCTCTCAGGGTATGACCTCATCATCTCAAGCTCCCATGCAACTGCAAAGGGCATAAGGAAGATACCCCAGCAGCTCCATATCTGCTATTGCCATACACCGATGCGGTATATATGGGACCTCCAGCACCTCTACATCCAGGCAAAGGGCCTTGACAGGGCGGTTGTTGCCAGCATCACGGCCCCGTTCTTTAAGGCCCTGAGAAGGTGGGATGTCGCCACATCAAGGGGTGTTGATCACTTCGTGTGTAACTCTCATTATATAAGGGACAGGATAAAGAGGGCATACGGGAGGGATGCAGAGGTGATATACCCGCCGGTTGATATAAAGAACTTCACGATAAGCGATAAGAGGGAGGATTACTTCATAACGGTCTCAAGGATGGTTCCTTATAAGAGGGTGGATATCGTTGTGGAGGCATTTGTAAGGCTGGGCCTGCCGCTGATTGTAATAGGCGAAGGGCCTGAACTGAAGAAGATAAAGGGGCTTGCCAGGAGGAACATCGAGCTCATGGGTTATCTCAGTGATGATGTCCTCAGGCTCTACATACAGAGGGCAAGGGCCTTTGTATATGCAGCAGAGGAGGACTTTGGTATCGCTCCTGTAGAGGCCCAGGCATGCGGGGTGCCTGTTATAGCCTATGGAAGGGGAGGGGTGACAGAGACGGTGATACCCTTCCAGGAGGATGGGCATTCCGAAATAAAACCGCCCACAGGCCTATTCTTTCATAAACAGACCCCTGAGGCATTGATTGGGGCTGTAAAAAGGTTTGAGTCCATGGAGGAGAGGTTCAATCCATATGAGATAAGGAAGAATGCCGAGAGGTTCTCTGTGGAGCGGTTCAGGGAGGAGTTTAAGCGGTTTGTTGAGGAAAAGACCAGGGAATTTTTCAACTCCTGATCGATTGATACAGGCGTATCAATTCATTTATATGTGATTCAAAGGAGAACCCCTCTGCGAGCCTCCTCGCCTCTACTGCCATCTGCTCCCTCCTCTTTTGGTCCATAAGAAGCTCTATCCTCTCAGCCATTGTCATGACCTCTTCGGGACTCTCTATGACAAACCCCTGCCTTCCGTCCTCGATGATCTCGGCTGCACCACTCTGTCTTGTCGTGATCACCGGAAGCCCGCTTGCCAGTGCCTCAAGATGGACATTTCCAAACGGCTCATATATGGTGGGGAAGGCGAATATGTCAGATGCTGCATAATACTTGTGGATATCCCTCTGCGGGCCACAGAATATGACCCTTTGAGGCCCTGTCCTGTGACTGTGTCTCCCCCTGCCAACAACCAAGAGGGTAACAGGCCCCTGGATGGTCTCAATGGCCTCAATCAGGAATCTCAGGCCCTTCCTCTTGAAACCCGAACCAACAAACAGGACGACAAACTCCTCCTCACCAATCCCGTATCTCCCCCTGATCTCGTGCCTGAACCTATCCCTGTTTGATGGTGTAAACCTCTGGAGGTCAACCCCATTGTAAATGACCCGTATCAGGGACGGATCCACTCCATAATTCTCCATTATATCCCTCTTCACCATCTCCGAGATGGCCACGATCACCTTGAACCTGCGGGCCCTGAAGATAAGCCTCTCGATGGCGAGTATGAGCCAGTGATAGGGGTTAAGCAGGATGGACAGTCTTCCACCAGGCCCTTCCCTCCTCCACCTCCTCTTCAACCACTCAATATGACACCCATCACCTGCACGATAGATATCCTGATAGAGGGTCTTGTCATGACTCTGGACTATGTCAAAATAACCCCTCTCTCTTCTAATCTTAAAGAAGCTCGATATGGCAAAGCTGAGGTCCCTCAGAAAGGAGTTAAATCCGATGACAGGGATGTGATGAAAATGAACATTTGAACTCCCCCCATCTGTCCATTTGATAGCAAATATATGCACCTCATGGCCACCTTCAGAGAGCCTCCTCACAAGAGCCTCAGAATACCCCTCTGAGCCTCCATGAAAGGTGTACCTCTTTCTAATTATGGCTATCCTCATCCCCTCTCATAGCAGCCATACCCAATGCGATGATCACCGCAAGATAGTGGAATCTTATAGGATTAAAGAAGGCATAGACTATAAAATTGCCGATCAGGCTGCTCAGACAGGCTATCATGAAATGTCTCTTCCATCCCTCCCCCTGTCTCACTATAGCACCCCAGAGAACGGAGACGGCCAGCCCTATCAATACAACATAAGCGGTCAACCCTATGATGCCCTGATGGAACAGGACCATTAAAAAGGTGTTATGGGGATCGTCCAGATACAGGCGCCATTCTGAATCCTCATCCTTTACCTCTACATATGGGCGTCTCTTAAATGACGTCTCCTTAAACGGTTCATCCCTGTGGAATATCATCTCTCCATATCCCCAGCCCAATAGTGGCCTGGCCCTGAATGCCTCTACAGCCGCCCTCCACCCTGTCGTCCTGTAATTAAGGGTGTTTAACTGGGGGATGGATGTCATTATCTTCTCCTCAACATATGGAGAGTATATCGTCAGTATCACTGTGATAACAATAATGGTTAATACCAGAATGAAGAGGTTTATATTCAACCTCTTAATCGCCTCCCTTCCAAAGTAGAGCCATATCAGGTGGATGGTGATAAAAGAGAGCCAGGCCGTTCTCGTCCCGTTCAGTATCAACGCGGTGATGGTCAGGAGGTATATCGCTATGACCGTCGATCTCAGGATCCTCCTGTCTGTATAAAGGAAGAGGGGGATCATAAATGGCCAGAGGATGTTTAAATAAGAGGCATACTTATTATACCACTCACTGAGTAGCCAGGTTCGGGAGTGGAATATCTCCAGCCCCTTTATGAGATAGCTGTAATACCCATTTAATAAGATTACAACGAGTGCAAATGTAAGGGCATAGCAGACCCTCAAAAGCCTCCTTTGATCATCGAGAAAGGCCATGAATACAGGGAACAGGAGAAAGGCCCTCAAGGGCTCCTTGGTGAGTTCAAAGAGGGAGTATGCATGATCGAGTGAGAATATGGAGGAGATCACAGCGCTACCAATAAAGGCGAGAAGGGCTATATATACATGGTGCCTTATAAGCGAGACCTTCTTCTCATATATAACCAGCCAGAGGATGAAGTTACCAAAAAGGATGACGTTTCTGATACCCTCACCCCTTGACAGCAACAGGAATATCAGATATATGTATATACCTGCCTCGACTATCCTACCCAGCCTGTCTCTCCATTGCATCTTTTAGTAGATCCTCAATCCCCCTTTTTACATCCTCGACCCTGACACCCTTTATACACTGAAAGCCAAGATCACAGTCCTTCCCGTAGCACCTCTGACACCTCTCCCTTCCCCTCAGGATGACCTTTTTATCCGTCAAAGGCCCCCACCTCCTCTCATCCGCAGGTCCGAACAATCCCACAATGGGCAGATTCATTGCGCCTGCAAGGTGCATCGGCCCGCTATCATTGCCTATAAAGAGGGAACTCCTCTCGAAGAGGGCCATCAACTCACCAAGTGACAGCATGCCTGCGGTATTATAAAATGGATACCGTGTAATCAACCCTATCTCCTTGATGATCCTGCCATCCTCCTCTCCACCGATAAAGACCACCTGAATACCTTTTGAGTATAGCCAGTCTGATATCTCTGCAAAACCCTCAAGACTCCAGAGCTTATACACCTTCCCTGCCCCTGGATGGATGCAGACGATGCCCCTGTCAAGCTCTACCCCATGACCTCTCAGCTTCTCCATCAGAGAGAGCCTCTTACTGTCAGATGGCCTGAGATTAAACCTGACCGTTGTATCTGCACCTGCGGCAGAGGCTATATCAAGATAGCTGAAGAGCTTATGATCCCTGTCAGAGAAGGTGACCCTCCTGTTGTAAAGGAACGCCCTTTTTGAGATGGCCGGACCATATCGGATGGATGCGCCTGAGAGCAAGGTGAGCACCGAAGAATACTCTCTCCCGCAGAGATCGATAGCCACATCTGGACGGGCCCCCCGCAGCCTCCTGACAAACTGCAGGAACAGGAACGAATGCTTAAAATAGGAACCCTTCACCATCTCCTCCCTGGGATAGGGGATCAAACTGTCCAGTCCTGCCACCGCCTCAACGACCTCTGTGTATCTGCTGTCAATTGCAAGGTAAAACCTGGCATCTATATAAAACTCCCTGAGCCCCTGTATGGCCGGAATAGAGACTATGAGATTCCCCATATGCCTGTCAGGCATGAGGACGAGGATATTCCTTACCCCTCTCTTACCCATACTCTATATTAACCATATCTCTCATACATTTGTCTTGACATTGTAGAATACACCCGCTAATTTATTCCAAAGACGTAAGGATTCAAAGATGCTGCTCTATAATTGAGATCATCTGCCTTATCCTTATCTCATAGGTGTGCTCCTTTAACACCCTTGCCTGTCCTGCCCTGGCTATCTCCTCACGTAGGGTGTCATTCTTTAGATAAAACCTTATCTTATCCATCATCTCGTCCTCATCCCTGAAGGTCACGATCTCCTTATCGGGTTCGAGCACCTCCTCTATCCCCTCAACATGCTGACACATATAAAACGCCCCACAGCCAGCAGCTACATACATCCTCCCGCTCATGGATTTTCTTATATGTGGCTGTGAGTCTATCCCCAGGTATATCTTGGAGAGCCTGGCCATCTTTGCATGATCCTCCCCCCAGATAAATTTACCACCATAAGCCCTTCCAAGCCTGCCAAGGATTAAAGGGAGGGTGGAGATCTTCCTTGGTATGGGGGGGCCCCACCACTTCAACTCGATACCCTCCTCCAGTATCCGCTGCAAGATCCTCCTCCTTGGCAGGTATTGAGGCTTTGAACCGAGATTCCCTGCAAAGGTTACCTGCGAGCTGTAGAGCCTTCTGTCCCTCTCGGTTATCCCTTTTATCTCATATAATGATGGCTCAAATGCCTGGGTCAACCAGAATACATTTGGGTTGTACATCCTGAGCCGCTCCACCAGTCCCTCTGCCATTGTGAAGAAGGTATCACACGCCTCCACATAATCAGGTAACCACTCTGGGACAACAGGATCGGGATACCATTGGACCACCTTTGTATAGTCCCTTAAATCCTGGAAGACCTCTGCCCTCAACTCATCCTTTGTATGGAGGATGAGGTGGGGCCTGAATTCCGAGGTGACTTCAAAGACCCTCTTTACAGGCTCGGAGACCTGTGATGGATCAAGGGCAAGAACCGCGTGTCCGTTCTTCTCAAACCCTGCCTTATAGCACCACCCATCGTTCCATGGCCTTGAGAGGGCGCATATAAGGAGGATACGATAACGACTCATAAATGGTGTACTCCCCTCAGGCAATCCTCGAATAGGGCCTCATACTCCCTGATCGTCTTGTATATGCTGAATAATTCAGCCCTTTCCATGGCCGCACGGATGAACCTCTTATGTCGTGATGTGTCGTCAATCAGCCCCTTTATAGCCCTACCGAGGCCTGTAGAGTCTGCAGGAGAGACATAGACCCCTGCATCGCCTGCTATCTCTCTGTGTGGAGGTATGTCAGAGACTACAACCGGAAGTCCTGAGGCCAAGGCCTCTATAAGGGCAGAGGGAAGGCCCTCCCACAGAGAGGGACTGCAAAATATGTCTAATGCCCTTAAGAAACACGGCACCTCTTCAGGGGGAATGGCTCCCAAAAACCTGCATTCCACACCCAGGCTCTCACATTTCCTCTGAAGTTCGGCCTTCTGGGGTCCGTCTCCTGCTATAACAACCACCACCTCTCTTATATCTGATACAGCCTCGATCAGATACTCGTATCCCTTCTGCTGTGTTAACCTCCCGAGTGATCCGACTATCCGTCCCTCCTCGGGCAATCCAAACATCCTCCTTGCATCCTTCTTATTAATCGAGACCCTGAACCTCTCGATATCCACCCCGTTGTGTATTATCCTGATCTTCTCAGGTGAAACCCTGTCAAACCTCTGTATATCCTCTGCTACCGCCCTTGAAACAGCAACCAGACGGTCAGACCATACAGCGAGCAGTCTGTTTATTAACATCCTGTGAAATTTGGGCCTATCAGGAGACAGATAGAGATTATGGAATGATGGGATAATAACAGGCACTCCTGCCACAATACCTGCAAGCCTCCCGTACAGGTTTGCATGATATTGATGGGTCCTGAGGATGTGGATACGCTCTTCCTTGATAACCCGGTATACATCCCTGATGGCCCTCCAGTCAAAACCATGCCCCTTCATCCTGTGGAGTATATGCACTTTAATCCCGCGTCTGACCAACTCATCCGCAATCTCTCCGCCCTCTTTTATACAACATACAACAGGGTTGAAGCGGCTCCTGTCATAGCCAGTAACGACCTTTAATAGCATGTTCTCAACCCCACCTACGGGAAGTCGGGTGATTACATGGAGGATATTGAAGGTCTTTTTGTCAGATTTATTCATTTAATTATTGAGGTCATATATGGTAATGCATATGAAAGAAGTTGCCCATATCATAGCAGAGAACACCATCCCTCTGGCAGAGGTTGTAACAGAGGATGTTTGCCCCTGGGCCCCCTGCAACCAGAACGGCCAGATCCCCCTTATCGATACTATATCCTTTTATAGTATCTGTAATCTCCTGACGGGTCTGGGGGATCATATAAAAGAAATTCTTATCAGGGATCTGGATAAAGAATACATTTTTATCCTTATGCTCCTTCCGGAATAGATCAAAATGCTTTTTACTGTTATAAACAATGATGATATTGGATATACCCTGCCACAGGGTCTTTATCTCCTCCTTCTTAAGGCCAACAGGCCCTATCCTGAACATATCTGCCTCCAGAAAGGGCATATCTATCTTATCCATACCGAGCCTCCAGTACAGGTATCTCATGAATCTCCATATGTAATACGCCTTCTTCCCTGGGGTGGCCTTCAGTTCATCCACGCTTTTACATAACTGCCAGTTTGTAAGGGCGAGGAGGTAGTTGGATTGAGGAGAATAGTTTTTAATGATCTCGATCAGCCCCCTTCTTAAATCCTTATGATACTCCTGCGTTCCCATGCCTGAGCCCACCATTATCTCTGACTCCCCATTGCCAAATCGTATCAGTGACTTCCTTGTCTGCAGCAGTATCTGCAACGACTCCTCTGGAGTTAAGGCGTGATATCGCAGGCCGTCCCTGTAGATGGAATTAAAAATGGCAGCATATACCTTGTTAAATCTGTATCGAATGGTCTTGTTCCTCTTCAATGGCCTAACAGGCCTCTGGCCCTTTATCAATGGCACATCCGTGGTAGACATCACGATCTATCCCATCTCCTACGGGTGTAATGCCTCAGCAGACTGTAGAACCTGTCTTTCCTCTTGATATCCATCTGCTCAATATAATAAGAGAAGATATCCTGCCTCTGGGTGGATGAAAGGGGCAGTCTGGGATGATTGAATCCGGCTATATCCTTTGCGAGGTTGTTTATCCTGAACGGGAAGTTTTTTTTAATGCTGTCTATATCAACAATCCCTGTTACCTCACCTTCATGGACAAACACATGCGACAGCCTGAAATCCCCGAACCAGTACCCCTCTCTATGTAGTCTTATCACCTTATCGATAACATTATAGTATATATCCAGCGGCATGGTCCTATCACCCACCATCACTGGATAGAGTGACTCTCCCTTGATCCTGTCCATTATAAAGAATACCCTTCTGCCCCGGGTGATGTATCCATATGCCATTATATCCGGCACCCCTATATTGATACGATTCAACCGCCGGGAGAGGTTGTAGAGATGATATCCACGGTCAACGAGCGCGGAGACGATCCGATCCTTTAAAGAGAGTGGATGGAGGATCTTTACAAAATGATCAGATTCAATATGATAGAACAGGGAGGTCTTCTTAACGGTCGGGATGAGGAAGAATCCATCGATATAGAGAAGGGGCTGTCTTGCAAGCTTTATGCCCTGTGCACTTAGATACTCACCGGCATCCCCTGTATCCAGCCACCGGTATGAATCGTATGGGATCCTTCTGTATATCTCCTGGATCTCTTCTATGCCGCCTTTTAGTGGAGAGAATATCCGTGGCACATCCCTTAAAAGGGATTGCATCCTTTCAAACACCGTTACATCAATACGATGCTCATCATACCGTGCCCTCAATACCTCGCCCCTGTACTCCTTCATGATCCCTCAACCTATCCTTACAGAGTGATAGAGTTTGCTGAGTAGTGTCGAGGAGTAGATATTGAGCCTGTTCAAAAGCCATCTGCCATCGCCCTTTACAGGTAACCTCCGAACCTCCCTCAGGGTCCCGCGTATATTCGGACCCCTCTCGGTCGTATAGAGGGCCTTAAAGCCGAGCTCCGTGGCGATCCTTATCCCCTCCTCATCATAATAACCCTTTGGCCACCCAAGGTGAAGGACCCTCTTCGAAAGCCTCTCCTCGATATCCCTCTTGCCCCTGAGCAGGTCCTCCCTCAACTCACGATATCTCCTCTCCTTTATGTATACGGGTGTTTCATGAGTATGGCTATGAGACTGGATATCAAACACCCCTTCCTCCTCCATCTCCCTCAATTCAGCCCATGTGCACATCACCTCGTGGCGCCTCTCTGTAAACGCCATCTCCCATGCCTCTTTATGGGGCAGTGGCCTGAACTCATCCCGATTAACCTCCACATCCTCTATAAAAGAGGTTGCCACAAAGAGGATGGCCTTCATGCCATACCTCTTGAGGATCGGATAGGCATACACATAATTGTCCGCAAAGCCATCATCAAATGTTAAGAGCACACACTTGGCCGGTATCTCTTCTGCCTGAATGATCTCAAGGAATTCATCACCCGAGAGGGTCTTCCATCCATCCCTCTTTAGATAGCTCAGGTGTTCCTCAAAGAGGCCTGGCGAGATCGTGAGTCCCCAGCCTGCTGGTGATACATGGTGATACATCACCACAGGTATGGAATTCCTGATCATCATGGCCTTGATGGAGAAGACAAGAGCTCCCTGTATAACGCCTCTGTCTTATCGAGCATCCTCTCAACAGTGAATCTCTCAATCACTGTGCGCCTCGCGTTCCTGCCGAGCCTCTCCCTGAGCTCCCTATTATGTATCAAAAAGAGCACCTTCCTGGCTATATCCATCGGATCCCTCACCCTGAAAAAGAGGCCGTTTTCGCCATCGACTATAAACTCCCTGAATGTGGGGATATCAGAGACGACCACCGGCCTTTCCATCGCCATTGCCTCAAGGAGGGATTGAGGGGTGCTGTCTAATACTGACGGGAAGACAAAAATGTCAAAAGTCTTTAACACCTTTGGGATATCCTCTCTATGGCCTAACAGAAACACCTTCTCTCTCAGATCCTCCTGTATATGTTTAAGGTATTTGTCCTTTTTTGTCTCGGACACCCTGCCAGCTATCATAAGTACAGAGGGGATCTTCTCATGAATAAGATTAAACGCCTGGAGGAGAGACTCAAGTCCCTTTGTCCAAGTAAATGTGGAGGTATTGCCTATGACCATGGTGTCCCGAGTCATCTGTAGTTCTCTCCGAAGATCATCTGTTTCGGGGGTGAAACGTCCGAGGTCAACAGAAGAAGGAACAACCGCTATCGTCTTTTCATCTACGCGACTCTTAAGGATGTCACGTGTGGCATGACTTGTTACAATAAATATATCAGGCATACCATAAATAAATTTTGTAAGGGGGTCTCTCCCGATGGGATAAAGATTGTGTCTGAACCTCACTAACTTCCGTCCGGTGAGCTTTGCTGCTATACCACCTGCCCAACTATCCACAGAACTGTGCGTGGACACAATATCGATCTCCTCTCTCTTGATGATACCCATTAACTGGGGGATGGTCCTGAAGTAGGTCTTCTTATTCATATCGAGCTCATACACCTTTATACCGGCATCCTTTGCCTTTCTGGCGAGCACACTCCCTCTATTGCAGGCGATGACGACCCTGTGTCCCCTCTGGATAAGCCCCTTTGACTCTACAAGCACCCTGTTCTGCTGGCCACCCCAGCGTTTAAGGGTCTCTGTATGGAGGATATTCATTCAATCAATTATCTATGGGAAGAGATAGCCTATAGAATACTTCCTTTGTTGGTCTTCAATCTCCTGCTGAGCCTGCTAAATCCTTTATAGTTTTTTTATTTTACGGCCTCCAATTATGTTTTTCCAATAATATCGACTTTTTGAAAAGATATCTCTGGGACGTCGATTTTGAAAGCCTGAGCTTAAAGTTTTTAATCACCCGCCTCCTGGAATATGGTGATGTTGAGGCCATAAAGATGAAGGATCATGCCCCTTTCTCTTTAATAATTCAATATAAAGTGCTTCGATGCTTTCAATCATGTGATCCATGGTATATCTATCCATCACATGTTGTTTTGCTTTTTCTGCAAGTCTTCTACATAATCCAGGATCTTCCAGCAATTTTATAACACCTCTTGCAAGGCCCTGGCTGTCCCCTGCCTCCACAAGAAGGCCTGTCTGTTCATGAATGACCACCTCGGGCACACCACCAACTGCCGTTGCAACAACAGGCACCCCTGCTGCCATCGCCTGGGTCAGGCTCTGAGGAAGACCCTCAGACCATGAGCTCAATATTGCGATATCAGATAGTGAATATATCTCTGTGATATCCCTGACAAAACCTGTAAAGATCACATATTTACGAATATCAAGATCATCCACCATCCTCTCAAGCCTCTCACGGGCAGGCCCATCACCGACTATCAGAAACCTCGCATCAGGCACCCTCTCAATAACCGTCCTTACCGCCCGAAATGTGACCTCATGCCCTTTAACACTCCGCAGGATCCCAACATTCACTATGACCGGAGAGTCCTTTGACAATCCATACCTCACCGCCCGGCGCTTGTCCCTCCTTACCTCAAAGAATTCCCTATCAACTCCTGTGGGGATGCTGATTACACGATCTTCAGGGAATCCGCAGTCTTTTATAAGCCTCATCCTCATGTCATCTCCACATGTGATATACATGTCTGGAAGATAATGAATAAAATTCAGGGGATTCCTCCTCAATGGAATATTTAAGTGCCTTGTCCTTACAAGCACGGGTGCCCTGGCGAGCCTTGCAGACAGCCCGCCTACCCAGGAGTCGACTCCACTGTGGGTATTAACGATCTCAAACCTCTCCCTCTGGATCAACCTGATGAGTCTGAATATACTCTCGATATCATAGGGCCTCCTGAAGGGCAGGATATGGGTCTTTATGCCGAGCCCCTCTGCCTCTGCCCTTATCTTCGCGTGTCCCCTGCAGGCTATGGCAACATAATGACCCCTCCTCCTGAGCCCTACCATCTCTGCCAGAACCCTCTTCTCCTGCCCTCCCATGTCATCAGACCACTCGGTATGAAGGATCCTCATCACCAGGGTATGGGTATTTGTTTTTCCCCCTTTTTTGCTGTATTATAACAGACTGAGGAATCATGAAAGAAGGCGGATTATTCGGTGAACTCGTAAAAGGAAGACGCTGTATTGGGGTTGTCGGACTCGGTTATGTGGGTGTCCCGCTGTTGGTGGAGCTGGCAAGGAGATACAGGGTTATAGGGTTTGACACGGATACCGAACGCGTAAAAGAGCTCTCACAGGGGATTGACAGAACAGGCGAGGCAGGCAGGAGAGACCTGAGATCACCCAACATAACCTTTACATCCGATCCCGCGAGGCTGAGAGAGGCATCGGTAATAATAATAGCGGTTCCCACCCCCATTGATGAACACAAGATACCCGACCTTTCACCCCTGAAGTCTGCCTCGGAGACGGTCGGAAGGAACCTCAGGAGGGGCGCTGTTGTTGTATATGAGTCCACTGTCTATCCAGGTGTGACCGAGGAGATATGCGTTCCGATACTGGAGGATGCATCAGGGCTGAGATGTGGCAGGGATTTTAAGGTTGGCTATTCCCCTGAGAGGGTCAATCCTGGTGATAAGGCCCATGGCCTTACAAACATCATAAAGGTGGTCTCTGCCCAGGACAGAAAGACCCTCGATCTGCTTGCAAGAATATATGGCTCGGTGGTTAAGGCAGGTGTGTATAGGGCCCCTGACATAAAGACGGCCGAGGCGGCAAAGGTGATAGAGAACATCCAGAGAGATCTCAATATCGCACTCGTGAACGAGCTTGCCATTATATTCAACAGGATGGGCCTCGATACACAGGAGGTGCTCAAGGCAGCCCAGACAAAATGGAACTTCCTTCCGTTCCAGCCAGGGCTTGTAGGCGGACATTGTATAGGGGTTGACCCCTATTACCTGACCTTCAAGGCCCAGGAGCTTGGCTATCACCCCGAGGTCATACTCGCTGGAAGAAGGATAAATGATAACATGGGGTTCTATGTGGCTGAAAATACCATAAAACAGTTGATCCACTCAGGCAGATCCGTAAAGGATAGCAGGATCCTTATCCTCGGCCTCACATTCAAGGAAAATATCAGGGACACAAGAAACTCCAGGGTGATCGATATCTATAACGAGCTCAGGGGATATGGGATAGAGGTATTCATTCACGATCCATACGCAGAGAAGAGGGAGATTGAAAGGGAATATCGCATCTCACTGTTAGAGGAGATCGATGATAAAAGACCCTATGACGGCATAATCCTTGCCGTGGCACACAGGGCCTATCGGAACCTCAGCCTCAGATACCTGAGGGGTCTCTGCAATGGCAATCCTGTGCTTATTGATGTAAAGGCATTCTTCAAAAAGGAACAGGCCATCAGGGCAGGTTTTAACTACTGGAGGCTATAGCTTGAAGAATATACTTGTTACAGGCTGTGCAGGGTTTATCGGCTGGAAGGTGTCAGAAATACTCCTTGATATGGAGAGGAATGTCATAGGGGTTGACAACATCAACCCCTATTACGACCCAAGACTCAAGAGGTGGAGGCTCAAGACCCTCCTTGAGAGGCCAAATTTCAGGTTCTATAAGATGGATATCTCAAATTATGCAAAACTCCGCACCCTCTTCTCTGACAATAAGATCGACGCCGTGATAAATCTTGCTGCAAGGGCCGGTGTGAGGGCCTCTGTTGAAGACCCGTGGGTGTATCTCGATACCAATATCAAGGGGACCTTGAACCTCCTTGAATGTATGAAGGAGTTTAAAGTGAAGAAGTTCGTCCTTGCCTCGACATCGAGTATATACGGCCTTGAGGAGATGCCCTTTAAGGAGTCCCTTAAGACCGACACCCCCCTTGCACCATACTCGGCAACAAAGAAGGGGGCCGAGGTCCTGAGCTATGCCTATCATTATCTCTATAAACTGGATATAACCATCCTCAGATACTTCACCGTGTATGGACCAGCCGGAAGGCCTGATATGAGTATCTTCAGGTTTATAAGGAATATTGAGGCAGGAGAGGCGATCCCTGTCTTTGGAGATGGCAACCAGAGCAGGGACTTTACATATATCGATGATATTGCCGATGGAACAATAAAGGCACTTAAACCTGTTGGCTATGAGATAATAAACCTTGGCAGTGACAACCCTGTAAGGTTGAATACCGTGATAAGGCTTATCGAGAAGAGTCTCGGCAAAAAGGCGAAGAGGAAGAGGCTACCGAGACACCCTGCGGACATCAAGGCCACATGGGCACATATAAAAAAGGCAAGAAGGCTCCTTGGCTGGACGCCCAGGACAACCATAGAGGAGGGTATAAAAAAGACCGTTGCATGGTTCAGGGAGAATAGGAACCTGATGAACAGACTGAACTGGCAGGCTTAGGCATTCTCCCTGTATATCGACCTCAGGGCCTCCTCAACATCTGTATATTGAAATTGATATCCTGCCTTGATGATCTTCTCAGGTATCACCCTCTGGCCCGTAAGCAGCATCTCTCCAAACTCGCCGAGGGCCAATCTTATGGCAAACGATGGGACATTAAACCATGACGGCCTCCCAAGAGCCCTGCCAAGGGCCTTGCTGAACTCCCTGTTTGTAACAGGATGTGGTGCCGTGGCATTAACAGGCCCCTTTATCTCATCATGCTCAAGGATAAACCTCATTATCCCTATCAGGTCGGCCCTGTGTATCCATGAAAACCACTGCCTGCCAGTGCCTATGTGTCCACCGATGAAGAACCTGAACGGCCTGTCCATCCTTGATAGCAATCCACCACCTGGACCAAGCACAAGCCCTATCCTTGTGATCACCACCCTCACCCCCTCATCCTCTGCCTTCATGGCCTCTCCCTCCCACTCCTTACACACATCGGCAAGAAAGTCATTCCCAGGCGGGGAGTCCTCGGTAAGCTCCTCATCCCCGCGGGCACCATAATACCCAACCGCAGATGCACTGATAAGGATACCAGGGGGCCTGTTGACATTCCTTATCGACTGCACTATAGCACGGGTGGTATCTATACGACTCTGCCTTATGAGTGCCTTCCTCTCCTCGGTCCATCGTCCAGACGCGATCGATTCGCCTGCAAGGTTTATGATCGCATCTATCCGGGAGATGATGTCAGAGGGGATGAGCGCAGGAGGCGACCACTTAAGGATACCCCTGTCCTCATACCACATGCTCTCACGCCTCCTTGTGGTGATAACCACATTATGGCCCTCCCTGAGGAGCTCCTCTGTCAATGCAGACCCGATAAAACCCGTCCCGCCTGTGATGAGGATGTTCATAGTGTCTTATTTTAATGTATAGTGAGACAGATTATTTATCAAGGATGCTTAAGAAGCCTTACCCCTTTAAAGAATCTTTCAAACTCTGATTGTAATAACCGCGTATAATTCCAAGAATCATCTTCTGCCCTCACTGAAGTGGCATAAACTACATATATAATTCCCTCTTCAGGAAATAGTATACGTGTTACCCACACATCCCGTAATAAATTATCATATGAGCGTCCCTTACAAAACTTTGCCGCAGGTAAGAAGAATTCATCATCCAATGTGATACCAGAGGTCTTTTTATATAACCTTGCCATGCTTGCACTCGCCAGCCTGGCAGTAAAACTCCTGCTTTTAGGTCCAAGATATGTTTGGCACCGAACTGTAGAAAAATATGACTCACTTTGAAAAGGCACAGAGATAAGGGGTTGATCCAGTCTTTCGATATGTATCTCTTCATAGAACGCCTTTTTATTGCCATACATTTTTGACCATGTAATATCATCTTTATATCCGATCTCCCTTGCCAGTTTTGTTGCGCCTGTCTCTGGATGATAAAAGGCCCTGAGACTGTCAGGCTTATATATGTACGTTCCGCACCATGCAAGATAATTTGGTGATTCTGGATTCCAGAGGGTTGAACAGCCAAAAGGGTCACTGTCTCCACATATGAAACCCGCAATACCAGTGGCAGGGATACCGCTCTTCCTCCATACCCAGGTGAGGTCTCCCCAGCAGGGTTTCTCTATCCATCCATTGGGTATTTCTTCAAAGACAACCCTCAAAGGGGGATCAATGGCATTTATGCTCCGCTTATAAAAATTAAAGAACCACTCTGCAACCGCACTGCTAACAGGGCGAAACAGCCTTGACATTTTATCCCCCTCTTTATCAGGGCCTATCTGTCCACACGGCCCTTGAGGTAGATTTTACCATAGAGCTGTAGATTATGAGGGATTTTTTTGTTGATATGTTTAGCGGATATAATTAAAATTATGAACAGGGACAAATAACACAGACGAGAGGAGGGAGACAGATGGAGAGGTCAATGGATCGGGGGACAAATCTTGCTATAGAGAATGCAAAGGCCCTTGGTTTATCTACTGTGTGGGACAGGTATGAGGCTCAATTACCCCAGTGTGGATTTGGGGAGACAGGATTGTGCTGCAGGAACTGTATGCAGGGTCCCTGCAGGATAAGCCCATTTGAGGATGGGCCCCAGAGGGGTGTCTGTGGTGCAGATGCAGATGTAATGGTTGCAAGGGGACTGATGAGGGCAGTGGCTGCAGGTACTGCCTCCCACGGAGGCCACGCAAAACATATGGCACATACCCTCCTCATGGTAGCAAAGGGTCAGACAGGAGACTACAGGATCACGGATACAGAGAAACTTAAAGCAGTGGCAGAAAGGATAGGGGTAGAAGTTAATGGGGCCTCTATAGAGGATATCGCCCGTGGTGTGGCCCTTAAGGCCCTTGAAGAGTTCTCTGAAAAAGACTCTCCCCTCATATGGGCAGGGACTACAATCACACAGGGCAGGATAGAGAGGTTTTCAAAACTCGGTGTTATCCCTACGGGAATAGACAGTGTGGTCTCTGAATCAATGCACAGATCCACCTATGGAGTGGATGCTGATCCCGTGAACCTCCTTCTGGGAACGATCAAATGTGCCCTTGCAGACTATGCCTCATGCCATCTCGCTACTGATCTGGCAGATATCCTCTTTGGCACTCCCTCACCTGTTAAGACCGCAGCCAATCTTGGCGTATTAAAGACAGAGGCCGTGAACATAGCCCTCCATGGCCACAACCCCCTGCTCAGTGAGATGATCGTCCAGGCTGCTGGCTCAGATGATCTGAAGATCATGGCAAGGGAGGCAGGGGCATCAGAGGGTATAAATCTGGTTGGGGTGTGCTGTACAGGTAATGAGGTGATGATGAGGCATGGAATACCAATGGCAACGAGCTCCGTCTCCCAGGAGAGCATTCTCCTTACAGGAGCTCTGGATGCAATAGTGGTGGATTATCAGTGCATTATGCCAGCTCTTTCTTCCATAGCAGAGTGTCTCCATACAGAGATTATTACCACCATGCCCATAGCAAAGATCTCAGGTGCTATGCACATAGAGTTTGATGAGGCCCATGCCCTTGAAAAGGCCAGGGAGATCATAAAGGCTGGCATCGAGGCCTTTAAGAAGAGGGACCCCTCCAGAGTAAAGATACCCGACATATCGAGTCCTGCTGTGGTGGGCTTCTCAGCCGAGGCAATAATAAATGCCCTCAGCACTATTAATAGTGAGGATCCCCTGAAGCCTCTTATAGACAATATTGTAGAAGGCAATATCTACGGCGTGTGTCTCTTTGCAGGATGTAACACTGTGAAGATCCCACAGGACAGGAACTACATAGCCATGATAAAGGAGTTAGCGAAGAGGAATGTGCTGATACTTGCAACAGGGTGTGCATCTGGTGCCTTTGCAAGGCATGGTTTTATGAGCCCAGAGGCTGTAGATGGGTATGCTGGTGAAGGGCTGAAGACGATATTAAAAGCAATTGGAGAGTCTGCAGGTCTTGGTGGGCCGCTTCCACTGGTTCTGCATATGGGGTCATGTGTGGACAACACGCGTGCCGCCGATGTGGCAGTGGCCATTGCAAACAAGCTGGGTACAGATATCGACCGGCTTCCTGTTGTTGCCTCGGCCCCAGAGCCTGTTACTGAGAAGGCCCTGGCCATTGGCACATGGGCAGTGGCTGCAGGACTACCAACCCATGTAGGTGTGGTGCCTCCTGTGACAGGTAGCAGGACAGTTACAGAAGTCCTTACCTCATCTGTAAAGGAACTCCTTGGAGGATGGTTCATTGTTGAACCTGATCCCATGAAGGCCGTTGAGGCGCTTTACCAGGCCCTAACAGAGAGGAGAAAGGCCCTGGGACTCAAGCTTTAGGAGGGATAGCCATGGATCAGGTATTTGTCAGACCTGAAAGATGTATGGGCTGCAGGAGCTGTGAGATCGCCTGTGCAGTGCAGCATTCAAAAGACAAGACCCTGCTCAGCGCGATAATGCAGAGTCCCTCTCCCCAGAAGAGGCTCTTTGTGGAGTGGGCTGATGGTCTCAAAATGCCCGTCCTATGCAGACACTGCGAGGATGCACCCTGTATGAATGCCTGTATAAGCGGGTGCCTCTACAGGGATGAGAAGGGTTTTATAAGAAGACGGAAAGAACGGTGTATAGGATGCTGGAGCTGTATAATGGCCTGTCCATTTGGTGTGATAGTCAGGGATAGACATAAGAGGATCGCTGTAAAGTGTGATAGGTGTCATAAACTTGATGTACCTGCCTGCGTGAACGCCTGTCCAACAAAGGCCCTGATACTTGTAGATGTGGATAAGATACCTGGCGACAGGAGAAAGTCCGTCTTGCTGTCGATCAACAATGGCGAGGCTTAGATGATGAGATATGTAATCGTTGGATATGGTATCGCTGGTGTATCTGCGGTAAGAGAGATAAAACACCAGGATCCAGAGGGCAGGGTGGTTGTCATCACACCGGAGCCTCTGCCTCCTTACTACAGACCCCTTATCACCCTGCTCATCCACTCTCCTGAAACACCGATTGAGCTTGATGAAGAGGATGCTGGGGCAGAATTCTTTACCGATAGGGCAGTGGCTCTGAGGCCAGAGGAAAAGGTGGTGGTGCTGGCCTCGGGGAGAAAGGTCCATTATGACAGGTTGCTGATAGCAACTGGAGGGGTCCCTTATATCCCGCCTGTTGAGGATCTACCCTCACAGGGTGTCTTTACCATCAGAAACAGAGAAGATGCCCTCGCTATAGGCAGATATTCAGAGAGGTGCAAGAGCGCTGCCGTTATAGGAGGAGGATTGGTTGGTATAAAAACAGCCGAGGCCCTTCAGAAGAGAGGACTTGAGGTAAACGTGGTTGAGACGATGGAGGAAATACTCCACGGAAGGCTCGATAAAAAGGGCACTGGTATTATAAGACATAGACTTGAGGAGATGGGTATAAAGATATACACCACCCAGACAGTAAATAGGGTGATCACACGAGAGGGTGCTCCCAGGGAGTTGATACTCTCCTCTGGCAAAAGGATAGAGGCAGACATGATAGTGATTGCAACAGGTATAAGGGCCTCTATTGAATGGATGAGTGATTCTGGTATAAAGGTATCAAGGGGTATCGTGGTGGATGAGTATATGAGAACTACCATTGAGGATATCTATGCAGCAGGCGATGTGGTGGAATTCCCCGATCTCCTGACAGGCTCTTCCCTGGTGAGCGGGCTCTGGATTAATGCCCTTCAGATGGGAAGGGTGGCTGGCTCAAACATGGCCGGAGGGTCCAGCAGATACCCCGGAGCCCTTTCGGTGATGAACGCAGCAGAGATCGTGGATATCCCATTTATATCGGCTGGTATAATAGAACCATCCAATGGTCTTGAATTAATAGAGAGACAGAGGCCTGCCTACAGGAGGTTCATCTTTGAGGATGATGTCCTGCGAGGGATCGTCTTCCTCGAAAATGTAGAGAGGGCAGGACTCTATATCAACCTCATAAGGTCTGGCAGGAGGCTCGGGAGGCTTAAGGAAAAGGCCATTGAAGGAGTCCTCTCTTATGCAGACCTGTGGGGTCAGGACTCCAGGCATTAAGGAGACCCTATGGAGAGGTGTTACGAGTACCTGGCATGTAAACAGAAGGACTGTGTCATGTTTGGTTACACGGGTGATAAGGCCTGCTGGGAGGTTGAAGATACCCTATACCCTTTGTAATCATCCGAGCTTCGAGATCATAAGAAAGGCCCGTGGAAGCAAGATCGATGCCTGTAGGAGCTGTATATACTATAAAACCATCATGAAGCGTCGGTCAGGAAATTCTCCCTGAGCATATCCTCATGCCTCCTCCTGAAGTCCTCAAACATCCCCTGTGAGATCGCCTCCCTCATCTGTCTGAAGAAGTTGAAATAGAAGTGGAGGTTGTGCAGTGTATTGAGCCTCATCGAGAGTATCTCCTTGTTCATGAACAGGTGTCTGAGATACGCCCTTGAATGGTTTCTGCATGTATAGCATGTGCATTCAGGGTCGAGCGGTGAGGGGTCTGCCTTGAACTCCTCCCTCTTTATACTTATCCTGCCCTTGCTTGTAAATAGCGTCCCGTTACGGGCATTCCTTGTTGGCATAACACAATCAAACATGTCAACACCAGCACCAACGGCCTCAAGGACATCCAGGAGGTCTCCAACGCCCATGAGATACCTCGGCTTATCTCCGGGAAGCAGCGGTGTGGTGAAGTTTACGATCTCATACATCAGTGCCTTTGGCTCACCCACACTGAGCCCTCCAATCGCATACCCGTCAAACCCTATCTCAAGCAGTTCCTCCACACTCTGCCTCCTGAGGTCTGTATACATACCACCCTGGACGATGGCAAATAGGGCCTGCCCCTCATTCCTCGCCTCAAGGCACCTCTGCGCCCACTGGGTCGTCAATTTAACAGAGTTGAGGACATACTCCCTTGTGGCAGGATATGGTGCACATTCATCAAAGGCCATGGCGATGTCAGAGCCGAGTGCCCCCTGTATCTCCATGACCAGTTCAGGGGTCAGGAAGTGGAGGGAACCATCAAGGTGTGATCTGAACTCCACACCATCATCCCTGATCTTCCTTAAAGGGGAGAGGCTGAAGACCTGAAAGCCACCGCTATCTGTGAGTATAGGGCCCTGCCAGTTCATAAACCTGTGAAGGCCTCCTACCTGCCTGATCACCTCATGCCCTGGCCTGAGATAGAGATGATACGTATTTGAGAGTATGACCTCTGCACCAAGCGCCTTCAGCTCATCTGTGGTCATTGCCTTTACAGTGGCAACCGTCCCCACGGGGAGGAAGGCAGGGGTATTTATCATCCCCCTCTTTGTGATGACCCTTCCGAGGCGCGCCTGACCGTCTGTCTTTATTATCTCAAAGTGGAAGCTCTGGATGCTGAGCTTGGAGTTTTGGGTCTTAATGGTGTCCACCCCACACCCCTGCAACTATGGCCGAGAAACTCAGGATCAGGACGACCCAGTGGAAGACCTGGAGCCTGAAGAATATCTGCTTGGTCTCAAGCTGTTCACCTGAGGGCTTGGTAAAGAGCCTTTTGAAGATCATCTTCTCAAGAAAGAATATAAGCGATGCATAAAATGCCCAGACCACTATCATCAACCATACATGGAGGCTTGAGGATGTCTTAAGGAATGAAAACCCCCTTTCATGGAGCATAAATATGCCTGTAAGGCCGCTGAGGAGTATCATCCACTTTGCCACCTTTGAGAACCTATGCTCAACGCCCTGGAACATCATCACCTGTTCAAGAGAGTTCTGTGTCCTCTGTATCATTGGAAATACTATCATGGTCACAAACGCCACACCGCCGATCCATATCACGATCGACAGGACATGTATGATCAATGCAATGACATAATAAGACATCCCTACATCCTCTCCGGTGCCTTAACCCCCAGTATCCCGAGACCCTCCTCAAGCACGATCTGGACGGCCTTACAGAGGCAGAGCCTCGCGGTTGTGAGGGGTGTATCCTCTGATATAACCCTGTGCCTGTTATAGTACGAATGAAAGAGGCCAGCGAGCTCCTGCAGGTAGTAGGTGATCCTGTGCGGCTCAAAGGCCTGAACCGCACCCTCAAAGACCATCGGATACTGGAGTATCTTCTTTATGATCCCTATCTCCTCATCCTCTTTTAAAAGAGAAAGATCAACCTCCTGGCCACTTGACTCCTTGAATCCTGGAATCCTCTCCAGGGCCTTTCTGAATATACTCGATATCCTGGCAAATGCATACTGGACATAGAAGACAGGATTTTCTGAAGACTCCCTCTTTGCCACGCCTATATCAAAGTCGAGCTGGCTGTCAGGCCTCCTTGTAAGGAATATGAACTTGGCCACATCAGCACCTACCTCATCCATAACCTCCCTTAATGTGATGAACTCACCTGCCCTCTTCGACATCTGCACCGGCCTTCCATCCCTGTAGAGTGTGACCATCTGGACGAGTATCACCCTGAACCTCTCCTCAGGCAGGCCAAAGGCCCTCAGGACAGACCTTATCCTCGGTATATACCCGTGGTGGTCAGCACCCCATATATCTATGATGGTATCAAAGCCCCTGTCGAGCTTCTCCCTGTGATAGGCTATGTCAGAGGCAAAATAGGTATACTCACCATCGCTCTTCACGACCACCCTGTCCTTGTCATCACCGAACCTGCTGGATGAAAACCACAATGCCCCATCCTTCTCATAGATGAGCTCCCTCCTCTGAAGCTCCTTCAATAACTCCTGAACCTTCTGCTTCTCATAGAGCTCCCTCTCACTCTGCCAGGTATCAAATTCGATCCCGAAGTCTCTCAGATCCTTCATTATGTCAGCAAGCATCCTCTTGTAGGAGTAGTTTATAAAGAAGTCCTTGCAGACCTCAAACGGGATATTGAAGTATCGATCGCCTGCCTTCTGCCTTATCTCCTCTGCCAGCTCCTTCACATATTCCCCCCTGTAGCCGTCCTCAGGAAAATTTATCAGGTTCCCGAGCAGATGTTGATACATGGTATAGACTGAAAGGCCAAGGAGCCTCACCTGGAGCCCTGCATCATTGATGTAATACTCCCTCTGCACATCAAAACCTGCCGCCCTGAGGAGGTTACACAGTGCATTGCCAACCGCAGCACCCCTTCCATGCCCGATATGCAGTGGCCCTGTCGGGTTGGCACTCACAAACTCAACCTGTATCCTCCTGCCCCTGCCTATGTCGGCCCTGATCTCGGAGTGCTCCTTCTGGAGCAGGTGCTCAAGCCTCTCATACAGATACTCTCTTTTGAACCTGAAGTTTATAAATCCCGCCCCTGCCACCTCTATGCTGTCAAAGGGGTTTGGCCGTCTGTGGAGCTCTGCCACGATCTCTGTGGCTATCTGCCGTGGTGACCTCTTCAGGGTCTTTGCAAGGCCCATCGCTACCGTGGTGGCAAGATCGCCAAGTGCCTCATCCCTTGGCACCTCAACCACCACCTCAGGGATAACCTCAAGCCCCCATCCCTTGCCGAGGCCCTGCAGTGCATCACTGACGGATTTGACAACGGCCTGCTTCATAAACGCATGACCCTCTTATTCATGTATCCTGTACATATCCCTTACAGGGACCCTCCTGTAGCCCTCTGGTGGCTGAAACTCTGAAGACGGGATATGCTTGACCTCAATGGCCTTGACCTCCACCTTCTCTGTCCCCTGCCCCCCAAGGGGTAGCCCACCATAATGGGTTATGCTCCTCATCACCCACCCTTTATCATAGAGGGCCTGATAATCTCCTGATGAGGAGAGGGGCGACATACACTCCTCCATCCTCTTTGAAAACTCCATCAGGGCCCCCATCCTTCTAATCTCCTTCTCCACCGGCGTGCCCTCTGCGAGCCAGAGCTCCTGATAGAGTTCGCCATCCCTGTAGACATTGTATTTGACCGTGCTATAACCTGCAATCCTGCCACCAGAACCCACCTTTTCGACCCTGATCTTCATGCTGGGCATCCTGCCCATCCCCATCTCCTCCATCATCCTCCTCTGCTCAGGTGGGATGCCCTCCATGGCCTCCTCCATCTCAGCCCTAACGGTGTTGCAGAATTCATCAGGCGTGGTCTGGATGTACGTCCTCTCTCTGTCATTCACAATAATGATCTCACCCCTGTCTGAATCGATTATCATCCACACCTCCCTCCCATCACCTGCCTGCTTCATCCTCCCATCTTGGATCATCGTCACACTTCCGTCTGTATTGGTGACAACAACCCCGGCATGGGATGATGTGGCCAGGACCAGAACCATGATGATAAACGCTGCTACACAACCCCTTATCCTCATAACACCCTCCTTAAATAAATGCATCTTTTATCCTAATATTAAATCCCTGTTTATTCAAGCTCTGGAAAGGACAGGGTGTTCCGATAAAGTTGTCTTTGGTGTGGTATCTAAATTAAAATATATATTACCATGACGAAGGATATCAGGAGGTGAGGGATAGATGAATACACTGAAGACAGCCGTCCTTATGGTCGGCCTGAGCCTTGTCCTTGTATGGGCAGGTGCCGCATTTGGTGGCAGGTCAGGCATGACCATCGCCCTGATCTTCGCCCTGATGATGAACCTCTTCACCTACTGGTTCAGCGACAGGATCGTCCTGAGGATGTATGGCGCAAAGGAGGTGGACGAGACCGAGGCCCCCGAACTTTACGCCATGGTCAGGAGGCTCACACAGAAGGCAGGCCTCCCGATGCCACGCATATACATGATAAACCAGCCACAGCCGAATGCATTCGCAACGGGCAGAAACCCAAAGAATGCAGCCGTTGCCGTGACGACCGGGATCATGAGGATACTCAGTGTTGAGGAGCTTGAGGGTGTCATAGGACACGAGCTCGCCCACATCAAACACAGGGACATATTGATAGGCACGGTTGCCGCTACCATCGCTGCTGCGATAAGTTATCTTGCCCACATGGCCCAGTGGGCCATGATATTCGGCAGTCACGATGATGAAGAGGGAGGCAACCCCTTTGCCGCTATCGTCATGATGATCGTTGCCCCGATTGCCGCAATGCTCATACAGATGGCCATATCCCGTTCAAGGGAGTATGCTGCTGATGAGGGTGGTGCAAGGATAGCAGGAAACCCAAGATATCTGGCGAGTGCATTGAAGAAGCTACACATGGCATCACAACAGATACCCCTCCAGGCACAACCTGCCACTGCCCATATGTTCATCGTCAACCCCCTGTCAGGTGGTGGCTTTGCAAGGCTCTTCAGCACCCATCCCCCGATTGAAGAGAGGATAGCAAGGCTTGAGAGCATGGTGTTATGAGGATGCAGGGTGTTAGGGAGGATTGAGAAGAGGGTCATCTCAGGCGAGCGGATAACGCCTGAGGAGGCCCTTGCACTCTTTGAGAGTGACGATATCTTCACCATTGGGAGGATCGCCTCATATGTAGCCCGTAAGAAGAATGGTGATGATGTCTATTTCATCCAGAATCATCACATAAATCCCACCAATATATGTGTGAATCGCTGTAGATTCTGTGCATTCAGCCGTTCCAAGGGAGAAGAGGGGGCCTATGAGATCAGTATCAATGGTATAATCAGGAGACTAAAAAGACACAGGTATATAAGAGAGGTCCACATAGTTGGTGGGCTCCATCCTGACTGGCCGTTTGAGTATTATCTGGATATATTGAGAGAGGTTAAGAGGCATCTGCCCCACGTCCATATAAAGGCGTTTACAGCGGTTGAGATAGATTATTTCACAAGGATAAGCGGTTTGAGCCTAAGGGGTGTACTCATGAGACTCAAGGAGGCGGGGCTTGATCTTATACCTGGTGGAGGGGCGGAGATATTCAATAAGAGGGTGAGAAAGAGGATTTGTCCAGAGAAGATCGATGGCAGCAGATGGCTTGAGGTCATGGAGAAGGCCCACAGGGTGGGACTGAGGTCAAATGCAACCATGCTTTATGGCCATATCGAGTCATACAGGGATAGGGTGGATCATCTATCGAGATTGAGGAGGCTTCAGGATAGGACAGGTGGCTTTCAGGCCTTCATACCCCTTGCATTTCATCAGCTGAATACAGATATGGGTGGTGCTGGTTATGTCTCTGGGATCGATGACCTTAAGACTATAGCGGTCTCAAGGATATTCCTCGATAATTTTCAGCATATAAAGGCATACTGGATAATGCTTGGGGAGAAGATGGCCCAGCTTGCACTCAATTTTGGTGCCGATGATATTGATGGGACCATCATCGAGGAGAGGATCACACACTCAGCAGGAGCAACCTCAGGTTACAGGATATCAAAGGATGAGCTGGTTAATCTGATAAAGAAGGCTGGAAAGAGGCCTGTTGAGAGAGATTCCTTTTATAATCCTCTGAATTAAGAAAAGAATTTTTTAGAAGAGGATGAGAGAAGGATTGTTGATAATGTTGATTTTTATATCAAGGTATTGATTCATATATGGATTTTGTGTTGATCCATTTGTTGAAATTGTGATGATGTATCTTGACAAATATTTATCTAAATGATACCCTTCAAATTCGGTATTGTATCTTTTTTCAATAAATTTAGGTTTGTTATATCCCCTATTTTTTAACTTTTTAAATTTAAAGGGAATTCAGTGGTGTATGGGTTGTTGATATAATCAGGCGTTATCAACATAAATCAACAGATAATCAAGGGGTTGGTTATGTCTCGTGTTTATAACTTCAGTGCAGGTCCTGCCATGCTGCCAGAGGAGGTGCTTGAGCAGGCATCAGAGGAGATGAAGGACTACCATGGCAGTGGTATGTCAGTGATGGAGATGAGCCACAGGGGCAGGGATTTTGTCTCTATTGCTGAAGAGGCAGAGGCTGATCTTAGAGAGCTCCTCTCAATACCTGACAACTACAAGGTCCTCTTTCTTCAGGGTGGGGCATCAAGCCAGTTCTCTATGGTGCCCTTGAACCTTCTCAGGGGCAAAAAGACCGCTGATTATATAAATACAGGTTACTGGTCAAAGAAGGCGATAGCAGAGGCAAAGAGATACTGTGATGTGAATATAGTGGCATCAGGTGAATCAACGAATTTTACATCCATCCCACCACGGTCTGAATGGTCCCTCAATCCCGAGGCAGCATATGTGCATTACACACCCAATGAGACAATAGGCGGTGTTGAGTTTCATGATATACCCGAGGTAGGGGATGTCCCACTTGTGGCAGATATGTCATCGACCATACTTTCAAGGCCGATAGATGTGTCAAGGTTTGGGTTGATATATGCAGGTGCACAGAAGAACATAGGGCCTGCAGGACTGACGATCGTCATCATAAGGGACGATCTCATAGGTAACGCCCTGGATTTTACGCCAACCATGTTCAATTATGAGACACATGTGAAGGCCAACTCCATGTATAACACTCCTCCAACATATGCATGGTACATAGCAGGTCTGGTCTTCAAATGGATAAAGAGGATGGGTGGCCTTGAAAGGATGGCAGAGATCAACAGGAGAAAGGCTGAGAAGCTATACCGCGTAATTGATGAATCTGATTTTTATAATAACCCTGTCTCAAAGGACTGTCGGTCATGGATGAATGTGCCGTTCACCCTTGCTGATCCATCCCTTGACGAGGAGTTCCTCAAGGAGGCCAATGAGGCAGGTCTGGTCTCCCTTAAAGGCCACAGGTCTGTTGGTGGCATGAGGGCGAGTATATATAATGCCATGCCAGAGGAGGGTGTGGATGCCTTGATATCCTTTATGAAGGACTTTGAGAAGAGGAGGACATGAGGAGATGAGGGTTCTTGTCAGCGACAACATCTCACAGAAGGGGATAGAGATACTGAAGAGGTCGGGCCTTGATGTGGATGTGAAGACAGGTTTGAGCCCGGAGGAGCTCCGGGGGATAATCGGCTCATATGATGCCCTGATCGTAAGGAGTGCAACAAAGGTGACGGCTGATATCATAGAGGCAGCGGATAACCTCAAGGTGATCGGAAGGGCAGGCTCTGGCCTTGATAACGTGGATAAGCTTGCTGCAACGAAACGCGGTATAGTGGTCATGAACACCCCTGGTGGAAACACCATAACCACTGCAGAGCACACAATGGCCCTCCTGCTGTCCATGGCGAGGCAGATACCCCAGGCAACCGCATCAATGAAACAGGGCAAATGGGAGAAGAAGAGGTTCACAGGCGTAGAGCTATACAACAAGACGCTTGGTATCATAGGCATTGGTAATATAGGTTCCCATGTGGCAAGGATGGCGCAGGGCATGGGGATGAATGTGATAGCCTATGACCCGTATATGAGTGAGGAGAGGGTGAGATCCCTGGGCGTGAAGATAGTCAGTCTTGATGAGCTGATAGAGACATCGGACTTTATAACCATTCACACCCCTCTCACACATGAGACAAGGGGCCTCATCAACGCAGAGAGGATAGGCAGGATGAAGGATGGCGTGAGGATCGTGAATGCCGCAAGGGGTGGCATAGTTGACGAGAAGGCCCTCTATGACGCGCTTAAATCAGGCAAGGTCGCATCTGCTGCACTCGATGTGTTTGAGCATGAGCCACCAGAGGGAAGCCCCCTGCTTGAGCTTGACAACATCGTCCTCACACCACACCTTGGGGCAGCCACAGAGGAGGCACAGGACAATGTTGCTGTTGCCATAGCAGAGCAGATAGTGGATTACCTGACAAAGGGAACCATCAGGAATGCGGTGAACTTCCCGTCGGTGCCGTCAGATGTCCTTCCGAGGATACAGCCATATATAAACCTCGCAGAGAGGCTCGGCTCCTTTCTCTCACAGATATTCGAGGGAGGGATAGAGACGATAATCATAGAATACAAGGGTGGGGTCTGCAACCTGGTGCTTGAGCCTATCAAGATAGCGGTCCTGAAGGGCATACTCACACCCATACTCCAGGAGACCGTGAACTTTGTCAACGCCCCATTGATAGCAAAGGAGAGGGGCATAGAGGTGAAGGAGATCACCACCCCTGACGCAGGAGACTATCACAGTATGCTCGTAATCACGGTGAAGGCAGGCAGGAAGAGCAGCACGGTCTCAGGCACACTCCATGGAAAGAAGGACCCGCGCATCATCGCCATAGACAACTTTGCCGTAGAGGTGATACCCGAGGGTGATATGCTCTTCATCTCAAACAACGACAGGCCAGGTGTTATTGGAAACATAGGCACCGTCCTTGGCAGAAACAACATAAACATCTCAAGGATGCAGTTTGGCAGGGAGAGGGCAGGAGGAAGGGCTATCTCTGTAGTCGGGACAGACACCCCGGTCCCGAAGGAGATACTCTCAGAACTCAAGGGCCTTCCCAATATCCTTTCTATAAAACAGATCAGCCTACCTGTGTGAATAAATGTTTAAGAAGGAGAGAGAGATATGGCCAATATAGTGGTTGTTGGTGCCCAGTGGGGTGATGAGGGAAAGGGCAAGATCGTTGACCTCATGACAGAGTATGCCGATGTCGTTGCAAGGTATCAGGGTGGTCATAATGCAGGGCACACAGTGATAATAAACGACAAAAAGTATGTGCTCCATCTCATACCCTCAGGGATACTCCACAGAAAGAAGACCTGCATAATAGGCAATGGTGTCGTGGTTGACCCTGCGGCACTGATCGAGGAGATCGAGGGATTAAAGCGGGAGGGTGTATATATTGGCAAGAACCTCTACATAAGCGAGAATGCCCATGTAATAATGCCCTATCACAATGCCATAGAGACTGCAGGGGAGGAGTCAAGGGGCAAAAAGAGGATAGGCACCACAGGCAGGGGCATAGGGCCTGCCTATGTTGATAAGATGGCCCGTTCAGGCATAAGGATGATAGATATGCTCGATCAGAGGATATTCAGGGAGAAGCTCAGGAGGAACCTCTATGAGGTGAATTTCCTGCTGACAGAGAGGTACAGGGGCAAGAGGATAAATATGAGAAAGGTGTACACGGATTACATGAGATATGCCGAATACCTTGCCCCCTACATAACCGATACAACGGTCCTTATAAACAGGCTCATGGACAGGGGGATGAGCGTGCTGTTTGAGGGCGCACAGGGGACGCTCCTTGATATCGACCATGGCACATACCCCTATGTCACCTCCTCGAGCGCCTCTGCAGGTGGTGTATGCACAGGGCTTGGGGTGTCGCCCATGAGGATAGACGGGATACTTGGCGTGATGAAGGCATACACCACAAGGGTTGGAGGGGGGCCCTTCCCAACAGAACTGAAGGACAGGACGGGCGAGACCCTCCGCCTAAGGGGTGGTGAATATGGCGCTACCACGGGCAGGCCAAGGAGGTGTGGCTGGCTCGATGTGGTGAGTTTAAGACACTCCATAAGGGTGAATGGCTTTACAGGTATTGCCCTCACGAAGCTCGATGTCCTTGATACCATGGACAGGATAAAGGTGTGTGTGGCATACGAGTATAAGGGGCCTGACGGCAAGCTCAGGAGGATAAAGGAGATGCCCAAGAGCTTCTCTATACTTGAAGGATGCAGGCCTGTCTATAAAGAGCTGGATGGGTGGAAGAGTAATACAAAGGGCATAAAGAGGCTGAAGGACCTTCCGGCAAAGGCCAGGGCATATATCGATTATATCGAGGAGGTATTGAACATAAATATCGACATCATCTCCACGGGTCAGAGCAGGGAGGAGGTCATAATCCTTAAAAACCCGATGAAGGACTACAGTAGGCCAAAGGCTTGACGCATATATGAATTTTTGTTTAACTAAAATGTTATTATATTAGAGCCGCTAGCTCAGCTGGTAGAGCACCGGCCTTTTAAGCCGGGTGTGCTGGGTTCGAGCCCCAGGCGGCTCATGTCCCCATCGTCTAGCCAGGCCTAGGACATCGCCCTTTCAAGGCGGTAACACGGGTTCAAATCCCGTTGGGGACGCCAGTTAAAAAACAGAGGGGCTGCGATGATCGCAGCCCTTAAAAACCTGCACTTCGTAAGTGCAGGTTTTTTAACAGGCCATTGAAAGGACAGACCGCATTAGTATTCCCCTGCCCAAAGCCCAACAGATACAGCATTAATGCCCTCCTGGGTGCCATTGAGGCCGATCCTGCATTGCGCGATATAGAGGTCTTCCTTGTAGAGGAGGTGGAGGCCCTCCATAGCTGCATAGGGGAGATAGTGGGGCGTTACAGAAAGGCCATAGTGGGCATCTCCTTCTTTAGCACCCAGGTAAGGGATGTAGGAGGGCTTATAAGTGAACTAAGGACGTCCTATCCAGGTGTACTCTATATTGCAGGGGGACCACATCCATCGGCTGACCCTGCAGACACCCTTGGTCTGGGCTTTGATATCGTGGTAAAGGGAGAAGGAGAGGAGACCCTTCCTGCACTCCTCAGGGCAATAGAGAGGGGAGGAGATCTGGCCAGGATTAAAGGTATTGTATACAGCGATCCTGAACCGGTATTTACAGGCCCACGGCCACCTGTAGACCTGAACAGGTATCCTCCCTTCTCCTTCAGGCACAGGAGGGTAGGCCCCATTGAGATCACCAGGGGATGTCCGAATCACTGCCTCTTCTGTCAGACCCCCAGGTTGTTCGGGCATCGTCCCAGGCACAGGGGCATTCATCAGATAGTAGAGTATGTGAGGCTCATGAGGGAGAGGAACCTCAGGGACATACGGTTCATCACCCCTGATGCATTCTCCTATGGGTCTCCTGATGGAAGGACATTAACCCTCTCTGCCATAGAAGCCCTCCTGGGCTCAGTGAGAGAGGTTATCGGAAGGGAAGGCAGGATATTCTTTGGTTCCTTCCCATCCGAGGTAAGGCCAGAACATGTAAACAGTGAGACAGTGGCCCTGGTGGTCAGGTATGCGGATAACGATAATCTCGTGATAGGCGCCCAGTCAGGGAGTCAGAGGATACTCGAGAGGTGCAGGAGGGGGCATGGGGTTGAGGATATCTATCAGGCGGTGGAACACACACTCAGTGCAGGACTCAAGCCCTATGTGGACTTCATCTTTGGCCTTCCAGGAGAGGAAGAGGAGGATATCAGGGAGACCATCAGGGTGATGGAGGACCTTGTAGAGATGGGCGCAAGGATCCACACCCACACATTTATGCCCCTGCCAGGCACCCCCTTTGCGCATGAGTCTCCAGGCAGGATAAGTCAGGCCTTAGAGGATGTGATCAACAGGCTTACCGCCTCAGGGAAGGCCTTTGGTAGCTGGAGACACCAGTACGAGATCGCCTCCAGGATCCCAAAAACCTGCACTTCGTAAGTGCAGTGGTGCAGGATGCAATAAGGATTAGCAAGTAAGGTCTGGTTTCAGGAGGGGGGTCAGGACTTACACATCATAACCGTGAAGTTTGGAAGATGGTGGGCCCACCAGGGCTCGAACCTGGGACCAACCGGTTATGAGCCGGTAGCTCTTCCAGCTGAGCTATGGGCCCTCATGGAAAACTCTCTGACAACAATATATAATAATACACAACGCAAAGTAAGGCAAGCATTATAATAAGATTTGATCGAATTGATAGACTGTTAGGTTTTATGTTCTGAAATGAAAGAGACAGGACCCCTTTTCTGCTAAATTAATAGAGTAAAGATTGACCTGTCAGGGGAGGCAATAATGATCAGGTACAAGGGGATACATCATGTTGCCGTGGCTACCAATGATATGGATAAGACGATCCGTTTCTGGAGGGACCTTCTGGGCATGAGACTGGTCGGAGGGCATGGGAAGCCTGGCAACAGACAGTATTTCTTTGAGGTCTCAGAGAACGCCCTTATATCATTCTTTGAGTGGCCAGAGGTCGAGCCCATGCCTGATAAAGACCCGAGCAGTCCTGTTAAAGGCCCTTTCAGTCTTGATCATATATCCATTGAGGTGAAGGATGAGGATGAGTTATGGAGGCTTAAGGACAGGCTTGAGGCAGCAGGTGTGTGGGTTACAGAGGTGATTGACCACGGCTTTATACACTCTATATTCTCCACAGACCCGAATAATATACAGATTGAGTTCTGTGCCAGCGTGGGTGGCCTCAGTCTATCTACCCGCCCGAGGATGCTGGACTCCTCCCCTTCTGATGTCGCAAAGGAGGGACCCGAGCCCCAGCCTGATAAATGGCCCTCTGTAGAGAGGGTAACCCCTCCTGAGGAGAGAAGGGTGTACCCAGGCGATTTGAAGAGGCTGATTGAGTAGAGTCCTCAGTGCTCTGCCTCGAGGTTTCCGATACTCTCCCTGACGGATATGACGACCTTATACAGGATGGTGAGTATCAGGAACCCTATTGCCCATACCCCTATGGTGATGAATGTCTCAGGAAGGGTTGGCCAGTACTCTGTAACGGTCTCGAAGGGGTTCGGTATGAATCCACCTATGACAAGGCCAAAGCCCTTGTCGATCCACAGGGAGAAGAATACAGCCAGCGCCGCGATGACGAGCGTCTTTTCGTTCTTCCTTGTGCCAGGGTTGATCAGGAGTATGAGCGAGATTATCGCCAGGATGATGGACAGCCACATCAACGGCACCAGTTTTCCATAGCCCTCATACCCTGCAAAGAGGTACTCGAAGGAGTGTTTGTGGCCTGGTATGTTGCTGTAGAAGGCTGTGAATATCTCAAGCAGGAAGAAGAAGACATTCGTTATCATTGCGTATGTGACGATCTTTCCAACCGCCTGGATCGGCTCTCGGCCTGGATCGAATTTGGTGTATTTCCTGACGAGCAGTGCAACGATCAACAGCAGGGCAGGGCCTGATGCAAAGGCAGAGGCGAGGAAGCGTGCAGCCATGATGGCGGTCAGCCAGAAGTGTCTGCCTGGCAGGCCTGCGTACAGGAACGCCGTGACGGTATGGATGCTGATGGCCCATGGTATGGATATGTATATCAATGGCTTGACCCATGGTGCAGGGGGAATGCCCTTCTTCTCCGCATGGAGGGTTGCCCAGCCGATCACTATATTGAGGAAGAGGTAACCATTCAGGACGAGTGCGTCCCAGAAGAGGATAGAGTTAGGGGTTGGATGGAGTATGACATTCAGTATCCTCATGGGCTGTCCCATGTCGACGAAGATGAAGAGCAGGCACATGGTCACAGAGGCAACCGCAAGGAACTCGCCAAGGATGACTATCTTGCTGAATTTTTTATAGTTATGTAGATAATACGGTATCACAAGCATGACTGCCGAGGCAGCAACCCCGACGAGGAAGGTGAACTGTGAGATATAAAACCCCCATGAGACATCCCTGCTCATGCCTGTTATACCGAGTCCTAATTTAAACTGCCTCAGATAATTGATGAAGCCGATACCTATCAGGATGAGGAGGATGATTATCCACGTCCAGTATCTCCTGCTTCCACTCAGGGCCTTCTCAAGCATTTTCCTCACCTCCTATTATGTAGAACACACTGGGCTGTGTGCCTAATTCGGGTTTGCGCCTGATGGTGTAGTGGTTGCTCAATACCCTCCTGACCTCTGAGTTGGGGTCTGCCAGGTCGCCGAATATAATGGCGCCATTTGACTTCTCCACACATGCGGGCTCAAGTCCCTGGGCAAGCCTCTCGGCACAGAATGTACACTTCTCAACCACTCCGATCTGCCTTGTCGGATATTCAGGATTCCTCTTCTTTATGAATGGGCGTGGATCACGCCAGTTGAAGCTCCTTGAGCCATACGGACAGGCGGCCATGCAGAACCTGCAACCAATGCAACGGTGTGGATCCTGCATAACTATCCCGTCCTTCCTCTTGAAGGTGGCCTTTGTCGGACAGACCCTCACACATGGAGGATGGTCGCAGTGATTACAGAGCAACAGGAAGGGCTTCTCAATAACCCACTCAGGCAGATATCTGTTCTGCTGCCCTGGAAAGGCATGCTCAAACTCCTCGGTCCATATCCATTTTACCTCGTCCTTCTTGTTTCCAAAATCAGGGACATTATGGATGCTGTGGCATGCATCTATCACCCTCTTGTAGTCCTCGGCTGTCCTGAATTTTCTTATATCCACAACCATAGCCCATCTCTTTGCGATCAGTGATCCAGAAGGGGTTACAAACTCTCTGGCATCAACCCTGCTTCGTAGAAGGAGGTTAACCCCTGAAACACCTATACCAAGGCCAAAAAGGCCTGTCAGCTTTAAGAATTCCCTCCTGTCAAGGCTCATCCTTTACCCTCCTGTTTGGCAAAATGGCAATTCCAGCAGTATGGTTTAACCCCTGCATATGTATGGCATACCTTACAGAATTTATCCCTGTTTGAGTGACACCTCAGGCATGTCTTCTGGAGGCTTATCTGATAGTTCTTGCCCTTTGAGTTGATATATACACGGTTGCCATCACGGACGGCCGAGTCCCTCCACTCGTTCAGGAGCTTCATGTGTTCTGCCCTCATGAAGGCCTTTGGCTCCACACACTCCTTTACCTCGAGCCTCTCAATCTCGGGTGTCTTGAGGTCAGGCTTTATCTCGGCAACCGGCTTCCCGATGTTTGTGTAGAAAGGGTAGGTTATGATCAAGAGAAATATTATAAGCCCTGGTATTATCTTTCCACCATCATACATTTATTCTCCCTCCTCCTCGGTTTCTTCTTCCACACCGGGAAGGTCTTCGAGTCTAAGGTCCTGTGTCCTCTTCTTCTCACCCTTCATAACGAGCGCATTTCCCACAAGCTCGTGCACACCACAGACATCAACCTGAGGCACCCAGTACTGCATGAGGGTCGTCAGGGCAGCCCTGTCTATGGCGCATATGTTTGCAAGCATGTTGACCCCGTGTTTTTCATGCACATACTTGACCGCATTTGCCCTCGGGAATCCACCCCTCATCCTCAGCTCCATATTCTCTCCTGCGTTGAGTCCTGAACCACTCCCGCAGCAGAAGGTCTTCTCCCTTATGGTATCCTCGGGCATCTCGTAGAAGTGGTTGCAGACATGCTTTATGATGTACCTTGGCTCCTCAAAGATGCCCATACCCCTTGAGGTGTTACATGAGTCGTGGAATGTGACCCTGAGGTGGTCGTTCCTGCTTGGGTCAAGGTTCAACTTCCCGTGCCTTATGAGGTCTGCGGTGAATTCCACGACATGGACCATCTTCGTGGATTTTGCATGCTCAAAGACCGTTCCGGTAATTGGTGACTTCGGAACCTCAAGGAAGTCTGCAGGGCCATGCCACGTATCAAGATACTGGTGCACCAGCCTCCACATATGACCGCACTCGCCTCCCAGTATCCACTTCACACCCAGCCTCTTTGCCTCTGCATAGATCTTGTAGTAGAGCCTCTTTGCCATCTCGTTTGATGTGAAGAAGCCGAAGTTACCACCCTCGGAGGCATAGGTACTCCATGTATAATCAAGGCCAAGCTCATGGAATAGCATGAGGTAACCCATACATGTGTAGATGCCTGGCATGCCGAAGAGGTCGCCAGAGGGGGTTACGAAGAGGATCTCTGCACCCTTTCTGTTGAAGGTGGGCTCAATCCTTATGCCAGTGATCTCCTCTATGTCATCACACATCATCTCTATGTTCATCTTTATGGTATGGGGCTCAAGACCGAGGTGGTTGCCCTTTTTATAACAGTTGGCAACAGGCCCCATTATCCAGTCTGTGTTACAGCCCAGGAGGTTGATAAGCTCCCTCCCCATCATGGTGATCTCTGCTGTGTCTATACCATAGGGACAGAAGACCGAACACCGTCTGCACTCTGTGCACTGGAAGAAGTAGTACCACCATTCCTTGAATACATCGTATGTGAGCTCCCTCGCCCCTGCCCGTTTCCCGAAGAGCTTGCCACCAAGGGTGAAGTATTTCCTGTATACAGACCTTATGAGCTCTGCCCTGAGCACGGGCATGTTCTTTGGGTCGCCTGATCCCAGGAAGAAGTGGCATTTGTCGGCACACGCACCACATCTCACGCATATGTCCATAAAGAGCTGGAACGAACGATACTTCTTGAGCCTGTCCTTGATCCCCTCAAGGAGTATCTCCTTCCAGTTGTCCGGTAGCTTCCAGTCCTCATCAGCGGATGACCATTCCCTTGCATTGGGGAAATCGACCTCTTCAAGATACTTCGGCCTTGAGGCGTAGCAGAATGTCCCCTCCTTGAACTGGACAGGGGTATCCATCCAGTGGGTCCTGGGAGGCCTGTAGTCTATCTTTGAAAGCTCTTCTGGTTTTGGTGGTTTTGCTGTCTTTGCCATATTCTCACTCCTTTTCTACAGGTATATCTGCTGATTTCATCTTTTCCCTGAACTCCTCTTCATACTCCTCATATGTATGGACCTTGACAGGATAGTTCCAGGGATTTACATGCCTCTTCATCCTGCTGTTATTTGCAAGGTTCCTCGTTGGACTGAGGAAGACCCCTCCCATGTGCACGAGCTTGCTGAACGGGAAGTATGTGAAGAGGACGCTGACGAGAAAGAGGTGGACAAAGAATATAGCGCCTATACCATCAGGGATGTGGGGATGGAGACTGGCCAGACCCATGGTGAGTGTCTTGACCTTGACGATATCCACCTTTGTAAAATACCTCATCAGTATCCCTGTGCTTGCTATCGCTATGATGAGGAAGAGGGGGAAGTAATCGGCAGGTAGTGAGATGTATCGCACCTGCGGTATATAAACCCTCCTGATGAAGAGGTAGAGAGCAGCCAGAAGGAGGAGCACACCTGTTATCAATAGATGTGGCACACCCACCTGGAGGAATCCATCTATTGAGTCGATCACATTGAGGAACTTTGGTACCGGATTGGCAAAGAACCTGAGGTGTCTTATAAAGACCGTAAAGAACGAGACATGGAATGCAAGACCAGCAAGCCAGAGCCATTTGTCAGAGCCATACACAAGCCTTCCATCCCTCAGGTCTGACTTCAGATTTCTGAACAGGGACCGGAACAGGAATATCTCAAGGGCCATCCTTATTATCACACCAAGTGTGCCAGCAGGGTTCTCTATCTTGCTATGCTTTATCCATGAGAGTGACTTCTGCTGGCCACAGGTTGTCGGGATGTGGAAGGGCACAGGAGAACGGCTCCATTTAAGTACCCTGTAGAGCATCCCGAAGATGAATGTCAATACAGCTATGTAGGGAATGATGACACCGAAGAGGAATTGCAGGCCGATGACCTTTACACCGAAAAGGGCGATCAAGATGAGTGCCACAACCACCACCAAGGAAAAAAGCATCCCCATTTATCTCCCTCCTTTCAGATCATCCTGAATCAAATCCATCTCCCTCAGGATGGAAAGTCTCTGACGAATCCTTCAGCAGGTTTGCACTCTCAAGCAGCCTGTAGGTCATGTTCCTCGCCTCATTGGCGCTCAGCTCGTAGAGCTTTTCACGACATGCCATGTATATATCAAAGGATTCCTTTAAAAGCCCATCCACCTGTGACTCGAAACCCAGCAGTTCCTCTGCCACTCCGTTCATCCCCGCCTCTGCCTGTATCTCGTCTCTTACCACCTTCTTCAACAGGAACAGGAAGTTCAGCGCTACAGATGGGGTGAAACCCTGTATCGCCCTTATCCTGATTATGCTATCAAGATGGGAGGTGAGCTTGGCACTATCCGATGGTTCCAGGAGCTCATCAAGGATGCCTTCTATTGCATTGTGGATTGTATGGCCGACCGGGTTGGTAAATTGATTCTTCTGGGTTCTGAGGAAATGGGCCGTATCAGGTGGATAACTGTCAATTATAAGATCAAACCACTTATTTATTATCGTCTCTTTCCTATTTGACAGGAGCTCCTTAAGGTTCATGTGTAGAAAAACCCTTCAGGCCTCTCGGAAGGGACAGTCCCCTCCCTCCTCAGATTTCTTGGTTTATCATTTAAGGGTTGACAGCTACCAGTCTCCTGCAGTTGTCAACCCTTAAACCCTTCTCTTTTATACGCAACCTGTTGGCTTTGGAAGTCCTGCGTATCTACAGGCCTGCTTTGCCGGTCCAGCAGGGAACAGCTCATAGAGGTACTTTGTGTTTCCCTTCTCCTTGCCCAGGCTCTTTGCCACTTCCTTCGTGAGTATCTTGATCATCGGTGCGATCTGATACTTCTCGAAGTAGTTCCTCAGGAACCTGATGATCTCCCAGTGCTCCTCACCAAGTGTGATACCATCCTGCTTCGCCATGAACTCGGCTATCCCCTCGTGCCACTGCTGCCAGTCCTGTAGATATCCCTCCTCGTCAACCTCGTAGGTCTTCCCGTCGACTTCAATGGTTGGCATAACCTCACCCCTTTCTTTTGAAGTTTTGTTTTAGTTACATTCAGGTTAGATTCTTAAAGCAAGAATTTAATACAAAACCTGCCTTCGGGTCAAATAAAAAAAACTAATAAAATGTTTAGCAAATTTAATGAATCCCTGTCATGCCTCTGAGGCGATCTGTGCAAGCTCCCCGATCGTCCTCTCCCTGAATTCACCATCATCATAAATTATCATAACCCCTGTGTCAGAAATCAAGCCCCTGAGCGGGGCCTCATGTCCCCTGACCTTCATCTTGGAAAGGGCCCATACAGCCATTCCACGGACATAAGGCACAGGGTCATCGAGGTATGAGACTATCATGGGCATGGCTGAGAGCACGAGTTCCCTGTGTGCCTCTGCGATCCTGCCTGCTGCCCATAACACGCCTGCACGGAGCATCTGCTCTTCATGGAAGGACATCAATACAGGCACAAGGTCACTACAGAGTTCAGGGTTATTCCTGATTATCTCACCGAGTATCTCCGGTGCGCTCCAGCCGATGCCACCTGACTCATCCCTCATCATCCATAACAGCCTGCCAGCGAGGTTTCTCACGTCCTCAGGGTTCTCCCTGGACATGGCCTTTGTTATATGACCTATCGCCTCCATCGCCCGCCATGCGATGATGTCTTTTTTATCATATGTCATGGAGATGAGGATACGGATAACCTGATGGTGCCTGATCCATAATCCAATCAGACCATCGTAATCCCTCCTCTTTAATGCAGATACTATCTCTCTCCTCAGGCCGTTTGACATCGGTTTAACTATCCGAGCCGCTGTTTTAACCTCATAAACAGTATCTTCCCTGCCCTGCCCGTGCTGCTTCTTGCATCAAGCCTGTTCGTCTCGTAATCATAATCAAAAGAGATATCCTCATAGTCCTCAGGGTTCAGGGAGAGGGCCATGTCAAGGTCGCCCCTGCAGAGGAATGTCATGGCGTCAAGGTATATCTCTCCAAGGCTGTGGCCTGTCCTGTCAAAGGCGTATATTGCCCCGCACCTGCATATACCACCGGTGATCTCAATGGCCTTAAACCTTATCTCAACAGGCCTTATGAGGTATGTGCTGCAGAATGGACATTGTAAGGGTCTTGGTCTGGGCATGTTATATCTACCTTGTCATAAAACTCAGGATCTTACCCACTATGGCACCAAAGAATGCCCCTATCAATGCACCTGTTACGGATATCATCGTAATCACGATAACGATCCCTGAATAGATGAGCCACTGCCTTTCTGCCCACTGGGCACCGAACATCTGACCGATATCATGCCTTACAGACTCATACCACCCTCCACCTACAGCGCCCCCTGTCATCAGGTCGAGCATCAGCGAGACGGTGAGACCAACGATGGCACCGAAGATGGCCCCTGAGATGAGGGATACCTTCACGATCTGGTTCACCTTGAGCACAGGACAGCGGCCCTCAGGTTATTATCACCCTCCAAAAACTCAGGAGATAGTTTAAAATATTGTAGTAAAAAATACCATGCAGGCTTCTGGTGAGAAGACTTAGAGATATAATCGAGTCCATCGCAAGGGCTGTTGAGAGCTCCCATCCTGTGATCGTCCTTGTTGCAATCTCTGTATTGATCCTTATAATCTTTACAGGCCGAAGATACTATCAATTCACCAAGAAGGACCCCCGCTTCTGTGAACTCTGCCATGTGATGAAGGAGCCTTACAAGGCGTGGCAGGAGAGTGCCCATAGAAACACCGTGTGCCAGAAGTGCCATTCCATGAGCCTCCTCGCCCAGAACAGGCTCCTCCTGTCGTATGTCTTTGCTGGCAGAAGGGGTGACATCCGGCAGAGACACGGAAGGATAACCCCGTGGGACAGTTGCAATACCTGCCACCTTGAGACAGCCAAACAGGGTGCCATCACCCTCAGGAAATCCTATGGACATGCAAGGCATGTATTCATGGAGAAGATCGCCTGCAAGAACTGTCATACCGCTGATATGCATAACTTCAGGCCTGATGAGAGGAACTGCCTCAGGTGCCATAAGGACAAGGGGGTGCATGGCATGGGCATGGAGAGTTTTGCCTGTCTCAGCTGTCACGTCTATGGTGAGGTGAGGGCCATGCCGAAGAAGGAGAGGTGTATGGCCTGTCACAGGGACATCCCCGTAAAAGGGCCCATGGCCTCGCTCGAGTGCCAGGACTGCCATAAGCCACATGGTAAGATAAAGCCTACTGCTAACGAATGTCTCAGGAACTGTCACACGAATCAGGAGGCCATAGGGAGGCACGACAGGCACATGGAGATATCCTGTCTTGAATGTCACAGGGCGCATACATGGAGGGTGGGGGAGGAGATGGCAAGGCAGATATGCATAAGGTGCCACGAATATAAGGACCCGCTCTCGTTCATCTTCTGATTCATTCCTTTATCCCGTATTTATGCATCTTTCTGTAGAGTGTTGCGAGGTCTATGCCCAGTTTCTTGACAACCATCTCCTTATTGCCGTTGTATCTCCTGAGGGCATTGACGATGATCTCCTTCTCATATTCAGCGACCATGGTCTTCAGGGGATGGAGCTCTACATTTATGGTAGAGCCCGTCCTGGCACCAGCCCTTACCTTCTGGGGGAGGTCGTTTATCGTTATCTTCTCACCGCTGGAGAGAATGATGGCCCTCTCAATGACATTTCTCAGTTCCCTCACATTGCCAGGCCATGAATACGAGACAAGGGCATTCATCGCCTCCTCATCGATCGCCTTCACCTTTTTGCCTGTTAGGGGAGACCTCTCCTCAAGGAAGTGGTATGCAAGCAGGGGTATGTCGTCCCTCCTCTCCCTGAGGGGCGGGACCCTTATCTCTATGACATTCAGCCTGTAGTAGAGGTCTTCCCTGAAGGTCTTCTGCCTTATGCATTCCTCTATGTCCTTATTCGTTGCCGAGATAATACGAATATCGACCGGCTTCGTCTTTGTATCGCCAAGGGGGAGGACCTCGCCTGCCTCAAGGACACTGAGGAGCTTTGATTGTATAACAGGTGGCATATCACCGATCTCATCAAGGAAGAGTGTTCCCTCGTTTGCCATCACGATGAGGCCCGTCTTGTCAGATGTTGCCCCTGTGAACGCACCCTTTTTATAACCGAAGAGTTCTGACTCAAGCAGCGTCTCGGGTATGGCGGCACAGTTTATGGACATAAAGGGCTTGTCCCTTCGTGGGCTGTTGCAGTGGATCGTCTCTGCGATGAGCCCCTTACCCGTGCCACTTTCGCCTGTCAGCAGTATATTCGCCTTTGTCGGTGCGACCTTCTCTATGGTCTCAAATACCTTTGAGATGGACTCGGACAGACCGATGATCTCCTTACATCCAAACTGCTGGCTGAGCTGCCGCTTTAACCGCAGGTTCTCAAGGGAGAGCTTCCTGTGTTCAAGGATACGATTTACCGTAATCTTTATATCATCGTGCAGAAAGGGTTTGACGATGTAATCTGCGGCACCCAGTTTCATGGTCTCAACAGCAGAATCGATGGTGCCATAAGCGGTTATTATGATCACAGGGAGGGAGGAGTTTATCTCCTTTGCCTTCTTCAGGACCTCAAACCCATCAGCACCCTCCATCCGCAGATCGGTGATAACGAGGTCGTAGTCCTTCTCCTTCAACTTCTTTATGGCCTCTACCCCACTGGATGCGGTGTCCACTTCATAGCCCTCTCCTGAGAGCACATACTCCAGGGCCCTCCTTATATCCTTCTCATCATCAACCACAAGGATCCCTGCCATCGTCATGCCTCCTTTAACGGGAGTATCACAGAGAAGACACTCCCTCTGCCTTTCTGGCTCTTGACCCTGATCTCACCGCCGAACCTCTTTATTATCTCATAACTTATGGGAAGGCCGAGGCCGGTCCCCTTCTCCTTTGTGGTAAAGAACGGATCAAATATGTTATCAAGGTATTCCTCAGGGATGCCCACACCTGTGTCAGCAAACTCCACCGTTACCGAGTTGTTCTCCCTCATGCTCCTTATGGTTATTGTACCCATCCCATCGATAGCATCAGCAGCGTTTAATATCAGGTTTATAAAGACCTGACTCAGATAGCCCTCGTCAACATGGACAGGCGGAAGCCCTTCAGCAAGCTCCTTTTTTATCTTGATACCCTTGACCTTCCTGTCATATTTGATAATCTCGAGTGATGAATCTATGATATCATTTATATTACATTCCTTGATGTCCATCTCGGGGAGCTTCGAGAGTCGGGACATCTGTCCGACTATCTCAGAGATCCGCTGGATATGGTGATGGATGGTCTCGAGGCTGTCCTTTGTGAATTCATCCTCTGCCCTCTCCTTCAGGATCTGGACAAAGGAGGAGATGGAGGTGAGGGGATTGCCTATCTCATGGGCCACCCCTGCTGCCAGCCTCCCGAGTGCAGCGAGCCTTTCTGATCGGAGGATGCCCTCCTCAAGCTTCTTGATCTCTGTCACATCCTGGATCAGCTTCAGCACGCCCACCACCTTTCTGTCCATCCCCCTTACAGGTGCGGTGGTTATCTGGAAGACGCCCCTTCTGCTGCCGATACTCCCTTTATACAGATCGTGTGTAACACTACTGGAGGGATTCCCTGTCCCCTGTGGGCATATGATGCCTGCATCCTGCCCCTCCACATTCCCCACCCATTCCTTGAGGGTCTTGTTGATCCATCGTATCTTGTTATTATTGTCCACCAGCATCAGACCCGAGCCTATCGCACTCACTATTGTATCTAACTTCTTCTTCTCAAGGAGTATGGCCTCCTTTGACTCCCTCTCTGCCTTTATCCGCCTCTTGTTTATCAGGACCAGGATCGAGGCACCCACAAAGACAGTGGTGAATATCGCCACAACGAGCGCTGAATAGAGCTTCATACTCCTGCCCGTTATGGAGATGACCTCTGTATATGGGGATGAGACGCAGACTATCCATCGGATGTTCCCTATATCCACCCTTGAGAAGGCAAGGATCTTGTCCTCACCGGTGGGAGCGATGTATCGGCCATAGCTGATATCACCCTCGATGACCCTCTTTTCGAGGTCAAAGGACTGGTGACACTTAAAGCATTCTTCACTTGCGTTATACAGGTTATTGCCTATCATCTCAGGCTGTGTGGGGTGGTATATGAGGGTGCCCGATCTGTCGATCATCCATGCATAGCCCCTCTGGCCCGACTTTATATGCGCGAGGAACTTCCTGTTGATTGTATCTATGTCAATGGTCACAAGCAGGAAGCCGAGAAGGTGGTCCTCCTTTACAATGGGGGTGGTCATCTTCAGCCTCCTCTCCATCCTTATCCTCTCTGTGAAATACACCTCGCCGTCCTTGAGCCCCCTGCTCTTCTGCAGGAGTTGCCTGTCATCATCGCTCAGGGACAGTCCCCTTACCGTTGAGTAGATAATCCTTCCTTCGCTATCCGTCAGCACGATGGTGTTCTTCATCTCTATGTTGACCTCTTCAAAGGCAGTGGAGATGAAATCACCGATGCCCTCCCTTGCAAGTCCTCTCTTTGCAAGGAGTTTTGCAAGGGTGACACCTTCCTCCTTGATGTGGTCGAGTGTCCTGTAGATCGAATCAGCAACCGTCTTTGCTATGAGGAGCTGTTGCTTGTTATACTGCTCGGCCAGCTCCTCCCTGAGGCTTTCGTGGAAGATGACGTTGAGGGTTATGAGGAAAGAGACGAGGAGGATGAAGATTGATAGGATCAGTATCCTGCTTTTCATGATCAGTGAAATTATATAATAAAAGAGGCCCCTTCATCTCCTCCCTGGCACAAACACAGATGCTGTCCCATCTCAGTCCCCCCTGTGACCTTCTCCCACAGCCCCTGGCTGGGACAGCCTCTTATACCCCTTAACCCCTATGTGGCATCGGGCGCACTGGCTATCTGAGGAGAATGCCATAGAGCCGTTGTGACATGCTCCACAGTATCTGCCCTCATAAAGGGACTCCATGGTGAAGTCTCCCTTCTCCTGCACGGATAAGGCCGACATCTCAAATATCCCATCATGACATGCCTCACAGCTGAGCCCTATCTCCTCCACATGAGCCCTGTGGCTGAAGAGCACAGCCTTGAGTGGTCGGGTATAGAGTATGTCGCCTCCATGGAAGGCCTCGCCTGATGCAGATATGGTGTCAGGGTTAAGCGATAAGACGACCACGGCCATAAAGAGATAGAGAACATATATCCTCTTCATAATCCCACCTCTTTCCGCCTTGCTCATCATGCCTTCATATAAAAGACATTGGGCCTTGTGCCCACCTCTGCCCTGAGGACCCATACAGGCCTTTCAATCTGATGCACCATCCGATAAACATCGCTTGAGGGATCAGAGAGGTCACCGAATGTCCTCGCACCTGTTGGACAGGCTGCTGCACAGGCTGTCAGTCTCTCGCCCTTTGAGAGGCGCGTGTCAAAGCAGAAGTTACATTTATCGATGGCACGCTTCTCTTCATTAAAGTATCTTGCATTATACGGACAGGCAACCATGCAGGCCTTACACCCCACACACTTCTTTGAGTCGATCATGATGATCCCGTTCCCCCTGTGCTTGTAACTCGCCCTTGTGGGGCACGCCCTTACACAGGGCGGGTTGTTGCACTGCATGCAGAGCACGGGGATGAACTCCCTCTTCTGTCCAATCGCATCAGGGATGGTCCTTTCGAGTATGGCGGTTCGATATCCATAGGGAGGCACATGGTTGGTCCTTCTACAGGCCTCCAGACACCTCTCACAGTCGATACACCGATTCTGTCGTATGACCATGCTGTAGTGTGGCGTATAGGGGTATTTCTCCTTGAACTCCTCAGGAGAGGCAAAGACCCTCTGGATGTTTGAGATCAGAGAAAGCACGGTTCCTCCTGCAAAGACCCCTGTGACCACCAATCCCATCTTCAAAAACTGCCTTCTCTCGATGGCAGGTATGCTCTCAGGAGGATCCTTTTTGAGTCCATCAAGATCCAGTCTCATAATCCACCCCTCCATGTGTAAGTTTAATGGCCTTCACTTTTATGCCCGTTAAAGACCCTCTCCCCAATCAGGAACGCCGATGCCACAATGCCCATACCACCTGTGATGATCATTATCTCATGCAGGGAGGGCAGGTAATGTAGCAACCCCCTGTACTCATTGACACCCAGTTCGTGGAATACAGGCACGATCTGGCCCTCTACCACAAGGTCATATCGCATAAAGAATATACCTATGATCATCAGCACAGATGCGAGGAAGCTCATATTGACATTCCTGAATCCTGTGCCAAGCAGGATGGCAAACGGGAGTATCATCCCGATGATTATCTCGAAGCCCCAGAAATTGGCTGCATACGGGCCAACGAGCATGGCCTTTATAACCTCCCTCTTTGGTGGAGAACCTACAAGGCCTGTGACCACCTTCCATGCCGTAAAAAACAGGATCACCGCAATCATAAAGGCCGTCAGTTTCGAGACCACCTCTATCGCCCTCTCCATAGGGGCATCCATCTTCTCATTATTCACCTTGTATCCGATCCATGTGAAGAATATGATGGCAGCGCCACCGGACATGACAGCAGATGCTATGAAGTAGATGGGCATATAGGGCCCGTACCAGAACTCACGGCTATGGAGCATCCCGAATATGGCACCCAGGTTGCTATGGGCTGCAACCCCTGAGATCAGCCCAGCAAGTCCGGCGTAGGTAGCGAATCTGTGGTTCTTCAGCAGGAGGAGGATGAACTCGATGGCCATGAAGAACATATACGCCCCATAGAGCGTGCCCATCCACCAGAGATTCGATCGCAGGTTTGGAGAGAGGGCGTTGTAGATCGCCATCCTGAAGGGGTTCTCTATATCAAAGAAGATGACACTGAAGCCTGCAAATATTGTGACCACGGCAAGGAAGACAGCCCTGTTTACAATGGGCATAAAGTCCTTGATACCGAAGACATGCCCGATTGAGGATACTATGCAGAGGCCTGTTGAGGTCACCACAAAGAAGATATAGGTTGAGATGATGATCCCCCAGGGGATCTCTCTGGTGATATTGTATGCATGCCTGTATCCAATCCGCATGGCATCAAGGCCACTGATGGATGCCACAAATACGGTCAGGACACCGAGTGACAGGATGATGTAAAACGACCTTGTCCCTGAAAGAAAGCCGATGAGTGTTGAGTATATGTCAGAGAACAATGCCGAGTTGAACGACCTTGCAAGGCCACCTATCGCCGATATCTTTGAGGTCCTTATCTCGTCAGCCATATCCGTCCTCCTGTATCAAAGAATGGTTATCTCCTTTTTGACCTCTTTATAAGGGATGCTGTTTGTGATCATGATTGCGCCATACTTGTCCTGGAACTCAAGCAGTTCCTCAAGCGAGTTGATCTCAACCACCCACTGCCTTGACTTCTCCTTCTTGTCACAGACCACCATCCCGTCTTCCTCCCTGTGGTTTACACCCCCCTTGAGCCAGTCCTTATACCAGACCTTCTTCTTTGCCTCTTCAAGACTCTTTACCGTCCTGTAGTCCAGGGGTGTCAGGTCCTCCTGCCTCGCCTCATCACAGACCTTTTTATCCCCTGTTACAGACATCCTCTTTCTGCTAACAATAAACTTCATCTCACCCCTCCCTCACAACGCTTAGACCTCCGGCCCTGCCGTCACCTCTGAGGAAGCATAAACCATGCCTTTCATAATTGCCTGATTTTTAAGGGAAAGTGAGGCCAGGGTTTTTGCAGAATTGCAAATCTTTTGCGTTTTTGCAATCAGGGCCGATTATAAAGGCGGAGCTTCCCTATATAGGTGCTCATGGCCTTCTCAATGCGGGTGGTGTGTCTGCCTTTGTAGAGGTGCCATAGGGTCTGAAAAGGCCTCTTTGGCCTCAGGAGGAAGCTGAGGAGGTAGAAGCAGGCCATGCCAAAGAGTCTATAAAATAACAGCCTTTTTCTGCCGATCCTCTCCGAGAAGGATGCACACGAGCGTACATCGCCCATCACAAGGAGGGAATAGAAATACTCATCGTCCAGTCTTCTGATCCTCCCTTTCTGCCTGAGCTCCCTGAAGAGCTCACTCCCTGGGTAAGGTATAAAAGTAGAAATCGTTACATCATCAACCCCTATCCATGCTGCCCTTGCAAGGAATTTATACGAACGGAGGATATCTCCCGTGCTGTCCTGCGGGAAACCGAAGACCATATTCAACTTTATGGATAGGCCTGCACGGACAGCGGCACGCATTGAATCCAGCATGGCAGGCAGGTGCACCCTCTTGTTGATGAGCTTTAAGGTCCTTTCAGAACCGCTCTCCGGGGCATAAACCAGGTTTCTGTGCCCTGCCCTGGCCATCAGGGAGGCCACCTCCTCATCGATTATCTCCGAGCGCGTTCCTGCAGGTATCTGCCAGGATATATCCAGTCTTCGTCTTATGAGCTCCCTGCAGAGGTCAACGATCCACCTCCTGTTAAAGATAGGGGTCAGGTCATAAAAATCGAAGTTCTCCACATTGTATAGATTGACATATGTCTCGATCTCATCCACCACATTCCCCGGGCTACGGGCATACCACCTGTTACCCCACATACTGGAACCCGAGCAGAAGGTGCACCTGTAGGGACAGCCCCTTGTAGCGACTATTGGCAAAGTAGGTCCCTCACTTACACCAAAGCTCAGGTTGTTCTTCAGATAGTTCTCAATAGGCAGCAGATCCCACGCAGGCCAGGGGAGCGAGTCAAGATCATGAATCCTTCTACGGGGTCTTGTAGGGGTCGGCACACCATTCCTTAAGAACATGATGCCATCTACAGAGGCTACATCGTCACCGTTTTCGATTCTGTCAATCAGTTCAACAATGGTCTCCTCCCCTTCACCAAGCACAGCATAGTCTATCGCCCTACAATCAACAAGGGAGAATTCAGGTATTGCGGTTATATGCTCACCACCCCCGATAATCACAGCCTCAGGGAAGGCAGACCTTATCATGTAGATCATCTGTCTCGTGATGGGCCATTCATGTGAAAACATGCACGAGACACCTATATATCGGCTTTCCCTGGGGATGGCAGACACGATCCTCTCAATACTCCAGCCATAGCTAACCGCAACATGCCCCTCTATGTTGTTAACCTCAAAAGGGGCCTCACCAATCGGATCTATAATACAGACCCTATAACCTTCCCTTCGGAGGCAGGCGGCGATGTAGGCCAGACCTATAGGTGGGGTGAGGATACCACTGGAGAGACTCCACTTCGGGGCCACCGCAGGTGGCCTCAATAGGGTAACGACAAACCTCCTCCTCTCACCCTCTCCCATGGCCTTTAAGTATTTTTAATCACTACTGTCCGCTTAAAATAGAGAGTGTTGTAAGTCAGGTTCTCTCGCCTTGGAGATATTGTAGTGTCTACAAGAAAGCAAGTCAATAAGACTGATT
>MTOQ01000013.1 GCA_002011735.1 Nitrospirae bacterium JdFR-81
AGAGGCTTCTTCTTTATCCCTGGGGACGAAGGGTCTGATATTCCTCCTCTTCCATGGTTTATTATTCTCACAGTGGATACTATGTCCTAACCGGAAAGAGATACTTCTTTTGACTTTTTGCCTCTTTTCACTTTAATATAAGACCATGGCCGGCGAGATCTCTATCATATCCCTTGTCCTCAGGGCAGGACTGGTGGTGAAGCTTGTGCTCCTGATACTCCTCTTCTTCTCGATATTCTCATGGGCCATCATCCTTTATAAATACAAGCTTTTTAAAAGGGTGGAGAGGGAGTCGGACGAATTCCAGAGCGCATTCCTGAAGAGCAAGGATATGGAGACGCTCTACCAGACCACCCGTTCGCTCAGACTCACCCCACTTGCAAACCTGTTCAGGGCTGTTTATCCCTCAGAGGATGTGGACAGGGAGGCCATCAAGAGGTCACTGAAAAGGGTCGAGGCAACAGAGACGGCGAGGCTTGAAAGATATCTCACCTTCCTTGCAACAACAGGCTCAACCACACCATTTATAGGCCTCTTTGGCACCGTGTGGGGGATCATGGACTCCTTCATAGGTATCGGAAGGATGGGTTCTGCGTCCCTTGCTGTTGTTGCCCCTGGTATTGCAGAGGCGCTGATAGCGACCGCTGCGGGTCTGGCTGCTGCCGTGCCTGCTGTTATCGCCTATAATTATTACCTCAGCAGGGTTCGCAGGAATGTCATAATGATGGAGGATTTCTCCCAGGAATTAATAGAGCACCTTGTGAGGAGGTATGGAGAGGCGAAGACAGGCGCTTTCTGAGATCAATGTCACGCCCTTTGTTGATGTGATGCTGGTGTTGCTCGTCATATTCATGGCAACAGCGCCACTACTTCAGCAGGGTGTTGATGTAAACCTTCCACAGGCGACAGGTCAGGCCCTATCACCTGCCGAGAGGATAGTGATAACCATAAAGAAGGATGGCAGGATATTCCTGAATCGTTCTGTTGTGACAATCGACTCTTTAAAGACGCTACTTTCGGGCAGGAAGGAGAAGGAGGTCTTCCTCAAGGCTGACAGAGATGTGCCGTATGGCGTTGTTGTTGAGGTCATGGGAGAGCTGAAAGAGGCAGGGGTTGAGAGGCTGGGGATGGTGACAGAGCCCAAGACGCGCCTTAAATGAGGCTATCAACAGGAATCGATAAAGAACCAACCCTTCAAAGGTCTGTATTCCTCTCATCATTATTACACCTGTTTATCATCCTCTTTACCATCATCCCACTCAGGACAGGGGACAGGGAATTCAGGCATTACTATGTCAGGATCGTAAGCCCCATGGAACTCGCCAGGCAGGGCGGACAGGGCCTGAGCAGGACGAGGAGGGCCATACCAAGGAAGAGGATACCACCACCAAAGAGCAGGTTCCGCAGAAAGAGGGTTATCCCGAAGAAGACTATAAAGACCCATGCTGTTAAAGAATCGAAGACGGCATTAAAGGCCGAAGAGATCATCGCAAAGGAGATAGAGAGGCTGCGTGCGATAAAGGAGATAGAGAGGCACAGGATGAAGAGGGAGGAGGTGGAGATCATAAGGGAGAGTGTAGGTTCTGCATCTGCCGTAGAAGATGGGACGGCCGGTGAAGCCAAAGGGGTGGATGCTGACTCCTACTACGGGAGGGTGATAGAGATGATCAGTGACCAGTGGGCCTGGCCTCCTGAGATCGGCTCCCTTGACCTTGAGGTGATCATCTCCATAAGGATCGATGGCAGAGGGAACATAGTCTCACAGGAGATAGAGAAGTCATCAGGCAACCTCCAGTTTGATCAGTCAGCGCTGAGGGCGATATCAAAGGCAAATCCGCTCCCTCCACCACCATTCGGCATAGAGACGGAGATCGGTGTGAGGTTTCGGCTGTGAGGTCAGAGGACAGAAAACGCTTCCTGTGTCACAGAGGGAGGGTCACACCTTTATGGCCGGTCTCCTGGATCCTGTGTCTTGTCCTCCTCTTTCTTACCTCTACCTCTGACGCAAAGGTCTATCTCGATATAACATCACCAGGCCTGAGAAGACTGCCCATATCCATAATAGCCAGGGGGCCGAGGGAGGCCGAGGTAGTCCAGGGCATAGTGAAGGATGACCTTTATTATACAGGCCTCTTCTCCGATGTCCCTCCTGACATCCCAGGGGCCGAGATAAGGGTGGAGATAGAGGTGAAGGCCTCGGAGAGGCTCGAATCCATTGTGAATGTGACGGACATGATAGAGGGAAGGGGCCTTCTTAAAAAGAGGTATGAGGCATCACCAAGGATAATCCGTGCCCTTGCACACAGCATCTCAAATGACATATTTGAGGTTGTCACAGGGAGGAAGGGTGCGTTCAGGACGAGGATTGCATATATACAGATATCCCGGGGTAAAAGGGAGATATACCTCATGGACTGGGATGGGCATAATCCAAGACCTCTCATCTCAGGGGGGTTGATATCCAGCCATCACTGGTCAATGGATGGGAGATACATCGTTTATTCATCGGAAAGGGGGAGGAGGTGGAGGATATACCTGGTTGATCTCGAAAGATACAAGAAAGACCTGCTCTTTCAATCAAAGGGGCTCAACCTTGTCGGTAACATCTCCAGGAATGGTCAGGTTGTATTCTCCTCATCAAAGGACGGCAGTCCTGAGATATATATAATGGATATCAGGACAAAGGGCTATCGCAAATTGACGCACTCCTATGGCATAGATGTCTCCCCTGTCCTTTCGCCTGACGGCACAAAGATTGCCTTTGTATCAGACAGGGGGGGGACACCACAGATATATGTTATGGACATACAGAGCAGGGAGCTGAACAGGATCACATTCAATGGCAACTACAACACATCCCCAGCATGGTCACCGGATGGCGAATGGATTGCATACACAGGAAGGGTAAATGGCAAAAATCAGATATTCGTGGTAAAATCAGATGGGACAGAATTAAGACAGCTCACTGACACAGGGAATAATGAGGAGCCGAGTTTTTCACCTGATGGCCTCTTCATAGCATTCGATTCGGACAGAGAGGGCAGATGGGGAGTATATGTGATGCGCATCAATGGTGAAGGACAGAGGAGGATCTCTCCAGATGGCGTAGTGGCAAGATCACCCGAATGGTCGCCCTATAAGGAGTGAGAATAAGGAACAATAATTATATAAGGAGGTAAGGGATGAAGAAGCTTCTTATCATCATGATGGTCTTTCTGGCATTTGGCTGTGCCAAAAAGTATGTGAAGGGAACCGCTGAGACCCCTGCCAAGGAAGAGGCAGTGACCAAGGGGGCAGGAGCGCCTGAGAAGGAAGTGGTGGAGGAGGGGCTCTATGCCACCAAGGAGGGCAAGGTTGGCGAGGAGGAGATCATCGAGGCAGGTATGGCTGGAAGGGAGGACGTCTTCAAAGATATATACTTTGATTTCGACAGGTATGACATAAGGGCTGACGCAAGGCCTGTGCTTGATGAGATAGCCACATGGATGAATAAGAATACGGATACAAACATCATCATAGAGGGGCACTGTGACGAGAGGGGGACAAACGAATACAACCTCGCACTGGGCGAGAAGAGGGCAAAGGCAACAAGAGACTACCTCATCTCCCTTGGCGTCTCTCCATCAAGGATCACCATTGTCACATATGGTGAGGAGAGGCCTCAGTGCACCGAACATAATGAAGCCTGCTGGCAGCTGAACAGAAGGGCACACTTTGTGGTGACGGAGTAGCCGTTGTCTCCTATGTATAGGTTCAAGGGTCATACATGGCTGAGCCCTGTGCCATTCCTGCTGATCCTCATCCTCTATAGATGCGCCTCCTCAGGCCTTGGCATCGCCACATCAGATGATGTGGGTAAACTCCAGTGGATGCTCAATAACCTGAGGACCGATCTGAACGCCCTTGAAAAGAGGGTGAGTGCCCTTGAGGCCCGACTGCCCGAGGGCCAGGACATCAAGCAGATACAGGATTCACAGAAGGCGACGGCAAAGTCCGTATCAGACCTGCTCTTCAAGACCCAGTCCCTCACCACCGAGCTACAGAGGATAACAGGTAGGCTTGAAGAGCTGAGCCATTCACAGAGGATGCTGAACAAGAGGGACGAGGCCATACAGAACGAACTGGCCAAGATCAAGCTCTCCATTGCGGATATGAAGAAGAGGCTCGATCAGTTAACCCCTCCCAAGACCCCTGAAGAGGCCGAAAGACCTCAGGAGGCAAAGACGGAAAAGAAAACCGATGATAAAGGACTGTATATGTCAGCATATGAGACATTCAAGGCAGGGAAGATGGACGAGGCAAGAAGGATGTTCAACACCCTCCTCAGGGAATACCCTGACAGTGAATATGCTGACAACGCCAGGTTCTGGATCGGTGAGACCTACTATAAAGAAGGCAAATATGAGGACGCCATACTCGCATATGAGGAGCTGTTCAGGAAGAACCCTGACAGTGAGAAGGTCCCTGGTGCCATGCTCAAGCAGGGGCTTGCCTTCTATGCATTAAAGGACAGAAAGACGGGCAGGCTCATCCTGGAGAGGTTGATCGAGAAGTTCCCCGATTCAGAGCAGGCAAGGATCGCAAGGAAGAAGCTCAAGGAACACTGAGCATGCATGACCCCAGGGGAAGAGAGATCGACTATCTCCGCATATCTGTGACTGACAGATGCAACCTCAGGTGCTTCTATTGTATGCCCTCCGAAGGTGTAAAACCCATACTCCATAAAGAGATACTCACCTATGAAGAGATAACAAGGATCGTCAGGATCGCTGCCCCCATAGGGATCAGGAAGGTGAGGCTTACAGGTGGTGAACCCCTTGCGAGGAAGAACATCGCCTTCCTCGTCGCCTCGCTCAAATCCATAGATGGCATAGAAAACCTAAGCCTCACCACAAACGGTGTGCTACTTGAGAGATACGCAGAGGAGCTCGTCAGTGCGGGCCTCGACAGGGTGAATGTAAGCCTCGACTCACTCAGGCCTGACAGATACAGGGAGATCACAAGGGGTGGTTCACTTGAGCAGGTCTTGAGGGGCATTGAAAAGGCACATGAGGCCGGTCTGAGACCTGTAAGGATAAACATGGTTCCCATAAGGGGATACAATGATGATGAGATAGAGGAATTTGCAAGGATCACGCTCCAGAAGCCCTATCAGATCCGTTTCATAGAGTTCATGCCTGCAGGCTCAGGGGAGTTATGGAGCCCTGAAAAGTACGTGCCTGTTGACGAGATAAAATCCATCGTTGGAAGGATAGGAAGGCTGACACCTGTCAAGCTCAGGAGGTCAGGGCCTGCAAGATACTTCAGGTTTGATGGTGCACCAGGTGTGGTCGGTTTCATCAATGCAGTGAGCCACAAGTTTTGCAGAGAGTGTAATCGCCTCCGCCTCACAGCAGATGGAAAGCTGAGGCCTTGTCTGTTTGCCGAGACAGAGATAGACCTAAAGACACCCATGAGGAGTGGTGTGCCTGACAGGGAGATAGAGAGGCTCATCAGGCTGTCCATCGAGGTCAAGCCAGAGGAACACAACATAGGCTGCAGGGATGGGGCACCATTTCCAAAGCTGAGGCCCATGTCAAAGATAGGGGGTTAGTGTTAGCGGTAACCCTATCCTTCATATGTGGTATAGCCATACATAGATTCCTCCCCCTGTTTCCCCTTTCAATCCTCACACTCGCTGCCATCTCGTTCCTGCTCATCTACAGGATCAACAGGAAGAGGGCATTGATTATAATGGCCTTTCTTGCCTTCGGGTTTATATACACATGGCTGAGATCAGAACCATATCCCGAGACGGATCTTCCAGATAGAGGGTCTTCACTGACAGGCATGATCAATGACGTCCCTGAGATAAAGGATGGAACATTAAGCCTTACAGTGGATCGGGTCTCTATAAATGGCATGAGGCTCGATGGAAGGGTCATGCTCTTTGCGGATGCACAGGAGATGAACCGTATACCGGAAAGCGGAGACATCATCACTGCATTCGTGAGGCTCAAAAGGCCGTTGATCTTCAAAAACCCAGGGGTATATACCTATGACCCGAGGAGGCGTGGAATCCTGGCATCAGGAAGTGTGTCATTCCTCAGGATAACAGGTTCAGCAGGAGGGCTGAGGAACGCTATTAACAATGAGAGACAGAGGCTTGGCTGGATAATAGACAGGAGCCTCTCCCCCCGGAGCGCATCGCTCATCAAGGCCATAATACCTGGCCTAAAGAGGGGGATAGATAAGGGGGTGAGGGACGACTTCAGCAGGACAGGCCTTGCCCATCTGCTCAGTATCTCCGGAACACACTTCGGTCTCCTTGCCTTTCTACTCTTTAAGGTGGTGAGGATGATCATAAGACTGTTTCCCCTGAGGATACTCAATAGACTGACCCTGTATGTAACACCCTCTCAGATATCCATATTATTGACCATGCCCGTCCTCCTGCTCTATGCAGGCATCTCAGGCGCAAGTATACCGACCATACGCTCACTCATCATGATCTCGATTTACATGACCGCCCTGTTCATGGGTAGGAGGGATCAGTGGCTCAACTCCCTGTCCATCGCAGCGTTCATCATCCTGCTCTGGAACCCCTCTGCCCTCTTTGAGATATCCTTTCTGCTCTCCTTCCTTGCTGTGCTCTCCATAGGGCTTGTGCTGGAGAGGATGGCACCCGTGCGTGAGGAGGCAGAGACCAGGAGAGAGGGGATCATCAGGTATCTAAAGACCGCCTCCCTCATAACCCTCTCGGCCGTGCTTGGCACAGCACCATTTATAATCCTCTACTTCAAACAGTTCCCGATTATATCGCCTGTCACAAACCTCCTGATCACTCCGATCGTATGCTTTGTGATCCTCCCGCTTGGTTTTGTATCATGTTTCACAGCACTCATCCTTGGCCTAAGCTCATTACCGTTCAATCATCTGATAGACTCCATCACAGGATTTACGATCAAGCTTGTGGGGCTCTTCGCAGATATACCGTTTGCAGGGGTGCACCTGCACAATCCCTCCCACCTTCTAATAGTGCTCTATTACCTCTCTATCATCTTAATAGTCATGCATAACCACAGGTTGAGGTTTCTTCCATTGGGTATGGTGATATTCCTCTTCCTCATAAGACCACACATCCATGGTCATGAAATGAGGATCACCATCCTTGATGTAGGTCAGGGAGACTCGTCGGTTATTGAACTGCCTGACGGCAGGGTGATGCTCATAGATGGTGGTCCACAGGGGAGTGATGCAGGGAGGAGGGTGGTTGCACCTTACCTCTGGTCAAGGGGCATAGGAGAGATCGACATCCTTGTCCTGAGCCATCCCCATTATGACCATTATGGGGGCCTCCTCTATATACTCGATAATCTCGACGTAGGAGAGGTATGGCTCAACGGAAGGTTTGTGGAGGATGCATTGCCCTTCTTTGAGAAGCTCGTCGAAAAGAGCATACCATACAGGATACTGAGGAGAGGAGACTCATTCTCAACAGGAGACTACATGATCATCATCCTTCACCCATACGATGGCTTTTATGCAGACTCAGAAAGGGGAGGCTTCTCAGATGAAAACAACGATTCCCTTGTATTAAAGATACAGGCAGGGGACTTCTCCATGCTCTTCCCAGGGGACATAGAGTCAGAGGCAGAGAGGGACATCCTGCACCTTGGCAGGTGGTTAAGGAGTGATATAATCAAGGTCCCCCATCATGGCGGGAAGATCTCAAGCACACCAGGGTTTATTGCCTCTGTTGACCCCGATGTGGCGATTATAAGTGTCGGAGAGGGGAACACATTCAACCATCCCCACAGGGAGGCGATCGAGAGATACCTTCGGAGAGGTGTAAGACTCTACAGGACAGACAGAGACGGCGCCGTCATCATAACCACAAAGGATGGTGAATACTCAATAAAGACCTACAGAGACTATCAGTTCAAGGAAGTCTCTAACATATATGATGAGATACACAACCTCAAACTCCTCTATCACTGATCATCCTCTTAATCCTCTCAACCGCCTCCTCAGGGGTCTCCCTGTCTGTATGAATAATTAACTCCGGTTCTACCGGCTCCTCGTATGGCACGGTCCTGCCAGGGACAGGCCATCCCCTCTCGGCCTTTTTATATATATCCTTCGGTGCACCATGTGTCTCCATCCTCTGCCCTTCTCGTTTAATGCATGTCTCAATAGGACACTCCAGATAGACCTCAAAGAACTCAGGGATAACCGATCTTGCAAGCTCCCTCCACCTTCTCCTGTTTCCTGTGGCATCAATAACCACATTATGTCCTGCCTCATAGAGTTTCTTGGCGGTATAGACAATACTTCTATAAACATACTCCCTCTCTGTATCCGAGTAAGAAGGATCGGGCGTCACAATACTCCTCAGCTCATCCATATTCAGCACAACCACATCCTCAAACCCATCCCTCAACCTGTATGCTATGGTGCTCTTGCCACTGCCTGGCAGACCCGTTATCCACATAACCCAAGGCATGGATATATTATATACTTTTTCCTTTATCAATCTTCCCCCTTTTGTTAAAATTTTTATTGTCATGAAGAAGACGATACTGACGATGTTATTGCTTGTCCTCCCCTTCACAAACGCCCAATCCTTTGATGGCCCCCTGCAGGTGAGAAATCAACTCCCCATATTCCTCCATGCTGACCAGCCCTATATCGAGAAGGCAGGGGTCGAGGACTCGCTCTCATTGAGCCTCTCCCACTCAAGCACATATATAGTGCAGGCCTCACAGGACTGGGTAATCAACCTGGACATGGAGACAACAGAACTCAACATGAGGCTTAAAAAGGTCGTTAACGGGATGGAGTTAAACATTGATGTGCCGTTATTAATCCTCAGCGATGGATTCATGGACGGCTTTCTTGATCTCTATCACAGCACATTCGGTTTTAACGACTATGGAAGACCGAACAGGCCATTAAACAGCTTTCTCTATGAGATAAAAAGGGAGGGGATAAGGATCATAAAGGGAGAAGAGGGGATCGGGCTCGGAGACATAAGGGTTGGAGTCAAGAGGTTATTATATTCAGGTGATGGATTAAACATAGGGGTCAGGGGCGGTGTGGAGCTTCCTACAGGAGATGCCGACAAGGGGTTTGGTAACGGAGGGCTTGATACAGACATCGCCTTACTGATAGACAAGGCAATATCAGGGAGGATCATGACCTACATTAATATCGGCGCCGTGCATACAGGCGACCTCAGGACATCAGAAAGGCTGACCCTCAGAGATTTCCTCTATGCCGGCATTGCCGTTGAGGGGATGGTAAACAGGAGACTGGGCCTCCTTGTCCAGCTCGAAGGACACCCCTCAATCTATCCCGAAACAGGCCTTGAGGCCGTTGATACATGTGCATGCCTTCTTGCATTCGGCGGCAGGTATTACAGGGCAGAGGATACCATCGAGTTTTCGATCACAGAGGATATAAGTGCAGGCTCAGCGCCTGACTTTATTATTAACATCACATACAAAAAGGAGATTTAAGATGCAACATGAAAGACTCATTCATGACTGGATGGTCTCACACCTCAAACATCGTCTATCAAGAGATTACAGGGATATCAGGGTCAACCACGGAGGAGAACAGAAGAACGAGTTTAAGGGGCACTATCCTGACCTCATCCTCGGCAACCATGGGCTCGTCCTTGCAGTCATGGAGGTCGAGACAGAGGAGAGTATAACCCCTCAAAAGGCCGAGGAATGGAAGGAGCTCTCAGGCCTTGGTGTCAAACTGATCCTCATGGTCCCAAAGCCTTCAAGGGCAAAGACCCTTGACCTCCTCTGGAAGGCAGGGATAGCAGACAGGGTATCTGTGGGCACATATGAGATAAATATAAATATGCCGTGAATACCGATTCACATTCGCCCTGTCTCAATTGACAAATCCTATTGTGGAGTGTGAGGGCTGATCGAATTAATCCAGAAACGGGACATTAGAAGAAGAGATAACTACCAAAAAATCTTTAAAATTCCTTCGTACTGATAACCCCCACCTAAATCTTCCCTGGTTTGAAGAGATAATCCCGGGCCAATTATGCTGATTCAAACTGCCACACTGGTGGCAGTGAGGGTATAATATAATACCCTAAAAGGGTGGTATGGGATAATGTCATACAAGTTTGACTCCCTCATGATAATCCTCAACAAGCTTGAGAACAAAGAGAAGGTCACTGTCAGATCCCTCATGGAGGAGCTTGAAGTCAGTGAGAGGACTGTTCATCGGTATCTCAATACCCTCCAGATCGGCGGATTCCCCATCAAATATGACAGGAAAAGAGAGACCTACTGTTTTGAAGAAGGCTATACCCTGAGCAAACCCGACCTTACCCTTGAGGAGAGCCTTGCCTTTGCCCTCTCGAAGAAACTGATGAAGAGCCTTGGCCCAGGTTTTGAGAAACGACTCTCAGACATAGAGAAGAAACTCTCCATGAAGGATGCAAAACTCCAGGAGCAGTTTTTATTGAAAGGGCCTGAACAGCCAGAGGCAATAAAAGGCATGATTGAAGAGATAACCGGTGCAATCAAAAACTTCAGGGTGATAGAACTCACCTATAAAAGTGCCTATTCTGACAGAGAATCTGTGAGAAAGGTCGAACCATACTATCTTTTCTTCGACAATGACATATGGTATCTGAGAGGATATTGCCATTTAAGAAAAGAGCTCCGGACCTTTGCCCTCGACAGGGTGATATCCGTAAGGCCACTGAACAAACATTTTGTACCCGAGAAGATATCACCTGATGAAGACATCTCAGGGGCCTTTGGCCCTGTGGTAGGTGGCAAACCGGTAGAAGTAATCCTAAGATTTGATGCCCCTATCAAACCCTTTGTCAGCAGAAAGAAGTGGCATCGTAGCCAGAAGTTAAAGGAATTAGAGGACGGGGGAGTTGAGATGAGATTCAGGGTCAATGGCTTAGCAGGTATAAAGCCATGGATTTATCAATGGTTACCCCATGTTAAAGTGATAGCCCCTGAGGAGCTAAAGAGGATAATGAGGGCAGAACTCAAAAGAGCCATTAAAAACATATAACCCTTAAAAAGGAGGACTTATGGGAGAGAGACTAAAGTGTCCGGTCTGTGGAAAACCACTGACACGTGCAGAGTATGACAGGGCCCTGGGCCTCTGGAAGGAAAAACAGGAGCATATAAAACACCTTGAGGCAGAGCAGAAGAAACTCAGGGAGAACCAGAAGAGGCTTGAAGAAGAGAGAAAGAGGCTCAAGGCACAGGAGAAGGCGTATAAACAGCAGGTAAAGAAACTGACCGACGAATTTCAAAGGCAGAAGACCCAGCTCATAAAAGAGAGGGACAGGCTCTTACAGGAGCAGAGAAAGAAATTTACAGAGGAGATGCATAAGCAGAGGGCCAGGATGGAAAAATCCTTTGAACTCCGCATGAAGAAAGAGATCCAGAAAGGCATTGCCCGTGGCATAGAAGAGCAGAAGAAACAGATCAAGAAGCAGGAAGAAGAGCTCAGGAAGGCAAAGAACAGGATGCAACAGCTTGAGAGGAGCCTGCGCATCTCTGCCAGAAAGTATGAGCAGGCCAATGAGGAGATCAAGAGACTGAGGAAACAGCTTGAACAGGGCATTACCCCACAGATAGAGGGACTGCTTGAAGAAGACAATCTCCTCTCAAAACTCAAGGAACTATATCCTGAAGACAGGTTTGAGCATCCAGGCAAGAAAGGTGATATAATTCAGATCGTTATAGATCAGGGCAGGGAGGTTGGCAAAATAGTTTATGAATGTAAGAAGGTGAAGACATTCAACAGCAGACATATCGATCAGGCCAGAGAGGCACGCAATAAACGACAGGCCGATTTTGCCATTCTTGTAACAAACGCCTTTCCATCGAAGAGACAGTTCTACTTTGTTGAAAAGACGGTGTTTGTAATCAGTCCCATAAGCCTTGAGCCCATAACCTATATCCTCAGGGCCAGCCTGGTGAGGATAGCCCTGTTGAAGATGAGCAATGAGGCAAAGGAGAAGGCAGTCCAGAGGGTCTATGAGTATCTCTCAAGCAGTGAGTATAATAACAAAGTGAATGATATTGCTAACCAGCTTTTTGAACTCGGCAAAGAACTCCGTTCTGAGATATCTGCTCACAAACGCACCTGGGAGAAGAGATACAACATATACCGTTGTCTATTTAATGACATAAGATTGATAGACCACAAGCTGAAGGAACTCGTCCACGACAGCACCAACAACAAACAAAAACTCCTGCCACTGAGAAAGGAATATATCGAGATTACGGAATTGGGAGGGTGAGGGAAAAAGTAGATATATAATATTCGCAAAAGGAGGTATTATGGGTAATACAATAGAAAAATTTTTGTCTGCCTTGAATAAAAAGGATGGCAATTTTCGGAAAAGTGCAGGTAACTATGCTAATAGAGTCCACATACATCATAACCCGAAGAAAGACATTAAAATCCCACAGAAAAAAGATCCAAGCAAAACAAAGAATTGTGACATTGTTTTTGCTCATTTATATGAAAATCCACGAACTAAAGAATTATTCTGGCTCAAGAAAGCGGCTAATTCACAACATGTTCATGGACATAAGTGTATTTCTTATATTTTTCATAATCTATTATCTTCCCCTCCAGTAAAAATCAAACGTGATTTGGCAAAGAAAATATTAGATTCGGAACTTCCTAAGATCGTCGATTACCTAAATAAAATAGAAAAGGATAATATAACTTTAGAAGATTTGGATTATAACCATGAAGAAATAGAGCAAGTGTCTACATATCTTATCGAACGTCAAATTAGGAATGTTGGAGGAGGATACCGGAACCACGAAGATAATCGTAAGGTAGAAAAAGCAGCTATTAAATTCGTTATAAGACATTACAAACAACAGGGGTGGAATGTCCAGTCTGTGGAATTTGAGAAAAGAGGATACGATTTACTCTGCACAAAAGGAACAAGAGAGGAGCATGTTGAAGTAAAAGGTATCAAAGGTACAGAGTTATCATTTATTGTTACATCTCGTGAAGTTGAACAGGCTCATATAGACCCCCACTCGGTATTCTGCGTGGTGACCTCTGCCTTATCAAAGAGACCAAAATTATCACGTTTTACTGGTAAAGAATTTATTAATTCCTTCAAGTTAAATCCGTTAGCATTCAAAGCTATATTTAGTTTGAAAAAATAAGATACAAATCGACATGAGGAAGGAGAGGAATAAATGGAAAATTTGAGAAATACGGTGAGGCGATTAACAGAAGAAGAGAAAAAACAAGCCATTGCCGCTGCCAAGAGAGAAAAAGCTAAGGGGTCGCGTAGTCAAGGAACATCTAACATCCCAGTAGAAGTAGAATATAAGGGGAAAATATATGTTGGAACAGGGAAAGAAGTATTTCGAATACTAAAAAAAGATAGTGGAGTAAAGTCGTCAACTCTTACGGCTCTTGTAAAAAAGATTGGTGCTAAGTGGCTATTTAATCCATTGGCTGAAGAAGGCGAAATAAGTAATATACGTACAGAAACAGAAAAACATCTTAAGGAGACAAAGATACAATCAGATTCAGAAGGTGTTTATAAACTACTTGAAAAGAAAAAACAGATCATTCTCTATGGGCCACCTGGGACGGGGAAGACATATAGTACAAAGGAGATTGCCCTTGAGCTGTTTACTGAAGAAGAGGAAGAGTACGAAGAATTGCGTGACAAAGGCAGAATCGAATTCATCACCTTTCATCCCTCCTATAGCTATGAAGAATTCATAGAAGGCATCACTGTCGAGACAGAAAGAGAGGGAGTTGCTACCGAAAGTGTCAAGTATAAACTCAGACCTGGGATTTTTAAAGAGATGTGCAAGAAAGCCTTAGGATCTCTTATTAATTTACCAGATGAGGAAATTGAGGAGAAGACATGGCGTGAAGTTTTTGATGCCTATATAGAGAAAGAAGTTGTGGATTTTGAAGATGCACCTCCATATGTCCTTATCATAGACGAGATCAACAGGGGTGATATGGCAAAGATATTTGGAGAGCTCATAACCCTGCTTGAGGCTGACAAACGCCTTGGAGAAGATAATGAATTAATTGCCACTCTGCCCACATCTGGCGACAGATTCGGCGTTCCACCAAATCTCTACATCATCGGCACAATGAACACAGCAGACAGAAGCATCGCCCTCCTGGATGTGGCATTGAGAAGGAGATTTGGTTTTATCGCCATGGAACCAGACCTTGAGATGTTAAGAAGTCATATAGAGAATACTACGGATATAGAAGAGAACACGAAATCTCTCCTTACTCACTCAATTAAGGCCATTGAAAAGATAAACCAAAAGATATGCCATGACAGGGCCATAGGCAGGGACAAACAGATAGGCCATTCCTATTTATTGAAAGTTAAAAATACAGAAGATCTGGCCATGGTCTGGCGACATGAGATACTGCCCCTCCTTGAAGAGTACTGCTACGGAGACTATCAGAAGATCAACCAGATACTCTTTAATAGTGATTCAGACACTGAGTGGATAAGTCAATGTGAAGGGATTAAAGATATCACAGCCAATAACATCAGAGACATGCTCAATGAGATAATTTCTGATGGTGAATAATAGCAGTATCATAGAAGTCCCAGAATACAAATCAATAAAGATAGAACCTCTAAGTGATAGAGAGATTGAGTATCTCAGGCAGGACTGCTTTAACTACAGGGAGGAAGGAAAGTCACCTTATAAAGTAAGGCGTTTGAAAGAGAAAGACGAGATTGAAAACACCTCCTACTCTGGTATCATCCAGCTTGATAACTTCAGGATTCATTTCTCCACAAAGGTCAGCACAAACCTGTTCTACATGCTCACCTTTCTTAAAGACGAAAAAGCGTTCCTCTATGATTCAGAAAGGATTATTGAGATAAAAGAAGGCGAATGCTTCTTCGACATCATTGGCAGGCTCTTTCTGAACGAACTGGAAAAGATCTTTGAGAGAGGCTTCTATAAGAGATATGTCAGAAAAGAAGAAAATCTTGCCTTCCTTAAAGGCAAGCTATTGATTAAACATCAGATAAGAAACGATTTCACCAGAAGGCCAGAGTTTTACTGCTCATATGAAGACCTGACATACGACAACCTCGAGAATCGCATAATCCTGCGTGCCGCAACCCTCCTGATTCCACTTATCCGTTTTAATGAAGAGATAAAGGGTGACCTCCTTAAATATACCCATCTCCTCAGAGAAGAAGTCAGCCTCATTGATGTGAATCCCGAAGACTGCAATCGGATAAGGTTTCACAGGCTCAATGACTACTATGAAGCCATAATCCAGCTCTCAAAGGTTATTCTTCAGTATCACTTCATCAGGCATACACAGAAGGGACTCTCCAAGGGGTTCAATTTTATTGTAAACATGAACAGAGTATACGAGGACTTTATCACCTCTGTTATCGAAGACATCGTCTCAACTGATGAGGAATTTCAGGACTTCGTGGTGGAGAAACAGGCAAGATTTGACAGTCTTGTAAGAGAGAGAACGATTATCACAAGACCCGACATAATCCTCCGCAGGAAGAACACCGAAGAGTATCCTGTTATTATTGACGCCAAGTACAAGAGGGAGGAGGACAACACAGACTATTATCAGGTGATAGCCTATGCTATGGCAATACCTACAGCAAAGGTATGTTGCTTAATTTATCCAGCAGAAGAAGAAAGGATTGAGACAAGGATTTTAACTCTTAAAAGAAAGGCCTTTGACAGCGCAAGAGAAGATGTAAGATTACATGCAATCAAGATCAATTTATTCTGGGAAGAAAAGACGGGATTTAAAGATTATATAACGAAGGTAAAGAGAGAATTAAAAGGCGAATTATTAAATGTAGTAGAATTCCATTAAGCTCAAGGCCCATCGAAGAGGACGATGGTAAGATTAACCTTTTATGGAGGCATAAGAGAAATAGGAGGGAATCAGATCCTTCTTGAGGATGGAGACAGGTCTGTATTTTTTGACTTTGGACTATCATTCAAGAGATACAAAAAATTTTATGAAGAATACCTTAAACCTCGCGCTGGTTCAGGCTTGCTTGATCCTTTAATTATGGGATTACTCCCTCCGCTAAAAGGGATCTACAGAGATGACCTGCAAAATTCCGAGATCTGGAAGCACTTCCATGCCAGCCCTTTTGTCTGAAAATTAAAAAAGTTAGACGGAGTTCTTTTAAGTCACGCCCACCTTGACCACTCAGGTTATATCTCTTTCCTTAAAAAAGAGATTCCCATCTGTTCAAGCTCAATGACTGCTTTTATTGTGAAGGCAGTTCAAGACAGTGGAAGACCTGATTTTGATAGACGTATCTGCTATTTTACTCCATGCGAGACCGGTATACCTGCAGGGTGGAGACAAGAGGCATTTCTGTCAGACTCATCCAGTCCTGATGAACAACGCCTTTTTCTCCTGGGAGATATCTCGCCGCGCAAACTGCCCAAGAAAGCGGTAGAATTTTGGGCAAACCCAGCAAAAACAAAAGAGCTTATCTCGTGTTCCCCTGGAAATTGTAAAGAATTTGTTTTTAACTTAAAATGTTTTGCTGTTGATCATTCGATACCAGGGGCAACAGCATGGGCAGTGGAAACCAACGCTGGATGGATAATTTACACTGGTGACCTTCGTCTACATGGGAAGAAGAAGGAATTCACACAGAAGTTTCTGAAGAATGCCGCAAGACTTAAGCCCAAGGTGCTCATAATAGAAGGCACCAGGGTAGATGATGAAAGAAAGATTAACGAAGAAGAGGTTAAGGGTAATCTCCTTAAAGTTGTAAAGAGGTTCAAGGGGAAACTGGTTATAGCTGACTTTGGCGCAAGAAATATAGAGCGGTTAGAAACATTTCTCGAAATCGCAGAGGAAGTCGGGAGAAAGCTTGTTATAACGGATAAAGATGCCTACCTGCTCGATGCGCTCCATGTATTGGATCCAGCTATTCCTGATGCAACCAATAAGCATATATATGTCTATCAGAAGACAACCGCAAATAAAAGTCCTGATATATGGAAGAGAAACATTTATGCTAAGTATAGCAATAAGATCGTGATGGCAGAAGATATTCGCAGAAATCAAGAAGATTTTATTTTGTGCTTCAGTTTTTTCGATATAAACGAATTGCCAAGTCTTAAACCCGAGCCAGAGAGTGCATATATTTATTCTTCAAGTGAACTTTACGATGAAGAGCAGGAAATAGATTTCCGGCGACTTCATGCCTGGCTTGAACATTTCCAGATTAAAGGAATAGGATTGCCAAGGGAAATAGCTTACCGGAAATGGGAGATTCCAGAGGATGAAAAAGCACTTCATGCCTCAGGACATGCCGCCGGCCCTGAGTTAATAGAGATGGTCTGCTTGATTAAACCACAATATGTCCTCCCGGTACACACCGAAAGACCTGAATATTTCAGGGAACACCTCCGCGATACAGATATCAAGGTAAGAATAGCTGAACCAGGTGAGTGTATAAATATCTAACCAAAAAACTTGCACTTGCGAAGTGCAGGTTTTTTGGTGGGATCCACTTTGCGCAGTCTACACGGGGACTACTTTACATGGTGCGATAAATAGGACAGAATATGAGGATGACTCATTTGTCTATGTTGTTAATTGTTAATAAGTTAATAAGGATGAGTGCGTCAGATGTGGCCTCTGTGTAGGTGTCTGCCCCTGCGGGATATGGGAGATGGTGGAGAATGTGTAAGGAGAATACCTCGTAGTTTGCTCCCTCCTATAAATAGGCATGATCAAGCCAATCTTAAACTGTAGGATGATGCACATCAGGTGAGTGATTTCACTCACAGGATGTGTGAAATAACACATCTCAACTATAAGAGATAACATAAAAATGGATATATTATAGGCAGCAAAAATGGTATGAATTTTGCTAAAGTCAAGAGGGAGGTGTTTTATTTATTTATTGACATTAAATGGAATTAATATTCATGGTGTCTTAATTAACACGATTAGAATTTCCTTCAATTAATTGAAGGATTGAGGATGTTGAGCTCAATCAGCGCCCTCGATTCAGCAAGCCGTCTTCGAAGGTTCTCTTGCCTATCCAGGGTATTCTTGATAAGGGGTGTCCCTCTCAAAGTGCCACTCATTTTTAAAGGGGGGTGGGACCCATGATCTAATTACATAAAGGCCTTAATTCATGGAGGCTATTATTTTTGGTGGAAGGAGGTAAAGGATGATGGAGAGGGTGATAACGATATTGACATTACTGATCACATTTATTGCGGTTTCAGGTGTTGTTTATGCAGGCTCAGTGAATGGCACACTTGATGTTACAGCGAATGTCATCGGATTTTGTGATGTGATGGTCACTGGCGTGGACTTTGGGAATGTAGTGGCGGATGGCTCCCTCTATTATGCCAATGGGGATGTATCTGTGGCATGTGACACAGGGGTACCTTATAACATTGCTATGGATGCAGGTATGTATTTTGATGGGATCAGCAGGCAGCTGAGCGACGGTTTTAGTGGTTTCCTGCATTACCACCTCTTTAAGGATGGGACTTACACTCAGGAGTATGGTGATTCCGACTATGATAATACCTTCCCATTGGGATCCAGTCTTTCAGATATAGGTGATGGGACATGGCAGGCACACACGGTCTATGGCCAACTGGTAACTCTGGGCGGAGAGCCCGTGGGTAGTTACGCTGATACCGTTACGGTAACCGTCTACTATTAAAAAATAAAAATTAGATGGGGCTTCCACATTGGAAGCCCCATGATGAATGGAGTGGGGGATGAGACAACCTCACTTTTTTATCCTTCTTATTTTTCTTCTATCCCTTCCTGTAAATGTAGATGGAAGTTCACTCAAGATATCCCCCCTGAAAGTATCGCTCGGTGAAGGCAGACGATCCGCTGTATTGAGCCTTACGAATACAGGAGAGGAGGCGATAACCCTCCAGGTTTCTGCCAAGAGGTGGCTTCAGGACGAGACGGGCAAGGATATATACAGCGATACTGAGGATATTATATTCTTCCCCAGGATATTCCAGATAGAGAAGGGTAAAACGAGAATCATAAGGGTGGGTTACCAAGGGGCAGTAGATGTGCAGGTGGAGAAGGCATACAGACTGTTTATTGAAGAATTGCCTGTAACAGCTCCCCGGGGGGAGATACTGAGGTTTGTCTTGAGATTCGCTGTGCCTGTTTTTATAACACCTTCCAGAGAGGTCAGGAGACCGATTATTGAGAAGGTAGGCCTTGCTCATGGTAGTGTTAGAGTGAAGATAGGGAATGCGGGTAACACACACCTGCTCATGAGAAAGCTCGTTATAACCGGCGTTGGGGCATCTGGGAGGGAGGTCTTTTCAAGGGAGACGGCAGGATGGTATATCCTTGAAGGCTCATCAAGGGCTTTTATTGTGAATATCACGGAACAGGAGTGTCTGGAGGCAGATGTAATCAAGATAAAGGCCACGGGTGAGCACCTGAATCTTGAGGCCAAGCTGGACCTTAAGCCAGAGTACTGCAAAGCGTCTGAGAGGAAGGGACGGGCTCATACAGGAAGAAAGGCAGGATGACCGTAGAAGGCCGTTCTTGGAAACCACACCTTATAAGTCTTGCCTTATTAAATCTGCTCCTTCTTTCCTCATCATTGTATGCAACCAATAGAGTAGTAATGAAGGTCTATCTGAACACCGTAGAGATGGGAGAATATATCTTCATCCTCGGGCCTGAGGATACCGTGTTTTTCCCTATGAGGGATCTGCTTGATATGGGTTTCGACAGGCCACCCGAAGATGCGGAAGTAGAGATAGAAGGAGAGAGGTATATTTTATTAAACAAGATCCAGGGCGTAGGGGTTGAGATAGATAAGGAGAGGGTGATACTCCATATCACCGCTGAACCTCATCTCCTCAAAAAGCATTTGTTCGATCTCTCATTCAAGGGACCGAAGGATGTCTTATATGTAAGAAATGATTCCGCGTTTCTAAATTATTACCTTGATTATCTAACGGGTGATGTAGATTTTGGATCGTTGTCCCTTTCTCTTGAGACCGGGGTGAATATAGGGGGTTATTTCGGTCATTCCAATTTTTCTTATCTGAATTCGAATAGTGAGGATAGATTTGTAAGATTGATGACGAGCATAACAAAGGATGACCCTGTGACACTCCGAAGGTACGTACTTGGTGACTCCTTTGCTACCTCAGGGCTGTATCTCAGTGGAGGATTAATCCTTGGGGGAGTGGGTATCTCGAAGAACTATAAGATAAATCCTTATTTTATAAAGGTGCCAAGTCTCACCCTCTCGGGTGCTGTCCAGACACCATCAGACATTGAAATCTATGTGGATGATTACCTCATAAGAAGAGAGAGAGTGCCTCCAGGAGAGTTTGAGTTCTTAAACCTTATAGAGAGGCCGGGTGCGGGCATATCCACCATATTGATAAAGGATGCATATGGACGTGTGAAAAAGGTGGATACCCCGTTTTATATCTCTTCCTCCCTCCTCAGGCCAGGCGTCCAGGAGTACAGTTACACCCTGGGATTCAAGAGGGAGGATTTTGGCAAAGAGAGTTTCAGATACACCGAACCCTTGTTGATAGGTTTTCATCGACTTGGGCTTACTGATACCCTAACGGTAGGAGCCGGGATAGAAGGTGGCAGGGAAGGATTTAATCTTTCACCCTCGATCACCTTTCTCCTCGGACTGGCAGGAGAGATGCATATCTCTGGTGCAATAAGTAACCATAATGGTCAAATTGGCTATGGAGCATTATTGGGTTATAGTTATACCAGCAGAAAGAAGAGTCTGAGGATTTCCGTCCGTGGCTTCAGCAGAGGATACTCAAATGTCTCTCTCCTTCCTTCGCAGGACAAGCCCTGGTTTGAGGGTAATATAAACTCTGGATATAACCTTGGAAGGCTTGGAACCATCTCGGTAGGGTTTTCAATGGGAGATTATTATGCCTCTACAGAGGTAAAAAGATTCTCGATAAACTATACAAAGAGACTCAGAAAAGACCTCTCCTTTCATCTCAGGTTCACCAGGACAGAAACAGATGAGGTGGTTAATAAGGTCTTTATAGGGCTGAGAATCTCTCTGGGAGGGCATCATTCAGGGGAGGCAAAATACACATCGGACGGGGAAGTCTCAGAGCAGACCCTGTTGATCTACAAGGATCCACCGTTCAAGAAAGGCATAGGATACAGGCTGAATATTGAAAGGGTAGCCTCTGAGACAGAAAATGGAGAGGTGAATGGTGATGTTCTCATACACTACCGTTTTCCTGCGGCCATCAGCAGAATTAATTACAGGCATATCTCCGGAGAGGATGTCTATAATCTTGGCGTAACAGGAGGGATAGTGTTTATAAAGGACTCCCTGTTTTTAACGCGCCCTATTACAGACAGTTTTGTACTTGTCAGGGTGGATGGACTCGAAGGGGTAAGGGTATATTATAGCAACAAGGAGGTAGGTCGGACGAACAGAAAAGGGGATCTCATTGTGCCATACATCCTCTCATACCATCCCAATAACATCTCCATTGAGCCTGAAGATATACCTGTGCAATATGAATTAAAAGCAGTGAAGAAGTATGTTACAACCCCCTATAGGGGTGGTGGTATCATGGAATTTGAGACAAGAGCGCTTCAAGGTTTTATAGGCCACCTCTTTATGCTTCAGAAAGGCAGAAAGGAGCCTGCTGAATATGGAAGACTCGAGATTAAGGCAGAAGACAGCGTTATCAAAACAGTGACAGGTAAGGGTGGAGAGTTTTATCTTGAGAACCTCCCACCAGGGAAATTCCCTGCGAGGCTCTTCCTTAAGGATATGGAATGTGATTTTGAGTTAACCATACCACACAGCAACAAGGTGATTGTGAATATTGGAGAGGTGATATGTCATATGAATTAGGGAGAATGGTATAATAATCTGCATGATACTTCATCACATAGGGATAGTGAATGATGCTGAAGAGAAGGCTGAGAGGTTCTATGGAGAGTTCCTCGGCCTCAGGAAGGCAAGGCAGTATACTGTCCCGCCTGAACTTTCAGAACAACTCTTCTCGATCAGACAGGAGATAAGGGCCATAGTCTATGAGACCGAGGGTGTGAGGGTCGAGGTCTTCATATGTCCTGAAAGCAAGAACCCTTCTACAGAAATAAGACACTTTGCACTCCATGTTGATGACATAGAAACATTTCTCAGAAGGGCCAGAGAATTCTCTGTTGAGCACATTGTCGGTAAGACAAAGGACAAGACCGTCCACTTCATCAGGGATTACTCAGGTAACCTTATAGAGATAAAGCAGAGACAATAACCCTGAATACGTTTTCTATGGGTGGATTATCTTTAACCGGACTCGGGGACAGCGGCGAGGGAGGATGGAACGGATAACGAAAAGGGAGGGACTCAGGCTCCTGAAGGAGGCGGATATCCTTGGCCTCGGGATGATGGCTGACAGGATGAGGAGGAGACTCCACCCTCATAAGAGGGTGACATTCATAATCGACAGGAATATCAATTACACCAATGTCTGTATAAACCGTTGCAGGTTCTGTGCATTCTGGCGGGACATGGATGACAGAGATGCATATGTATTAAGCAAAAGGAGTCTCTTCCACAAGATCAGACAGACCATAAAGCAGGGTGGCACACAGATACTCATCCAGGGAGGTCTCCATCCAGGGCTCGGTATTGAGTATTATGTTGATCTGTTGAGGTCAATAAAGGAGAGGTTCGATATCCATATCCATGGCTTCTCCCCTCCAGAGATATGGTATATGGCAGAAAGGGCAGGCCTCTCATTGAGGAAGACCATAAGTATCCTCAGGGAGGCAGGCCTCGATTCAATCCCAGGTGGTGGGGCAGAGATACTATCGGACAGGGTGAGGAGGCAGATAAGTCCGAGGAAGATAGGCAAGCACAGGTGGTTGAGGGTGATGGAGGAGGCACACAGGCTTGGCATGAAGACCACTGCAACCATGATGTTTGGAAGCATAGAGGAGCCAGAGGATATCATCGAGCACCTTGACGCCATCAGGAGGTTGCAGGACAGGACAGGTGGCTTTACTGCCTTTATACCATGGAGCTTCCAGCCGGGCAACACGGAGATCGGCTCACGGTTCACGGGCAATGGTTCGCGGTTTCATCCTGCTACAGGTGTTGAATACCTGAGGGTCCTTGCCCTCTCAAGGATATATCTTGATAACATCCCCAACATTCAGGCCTCGTGGGTGACACAGGGGCTCAAGATGGCACAGGTTGCGCTGAGGTTTGGCGCAAACGACTTTGGCTCAACCATGCTCGAGGAGAATGTGGTTGCCGCTACAGGGGTAAGATACAGGGTCTCGCTCGGTGATATCATTAATGCCATAAGGGGTGCAGGTTTTATCCCTGCACAGAGGGATATGTACTACAACATAATAAGACTCTGGGATGAAAATGGACAGGACGATAAGGAAGACCATAGCAGACATCTACAGGGTCAACCTCGGTGTTAGGAACAGGGAACGTCTCCTGATCTTCACGGACGATTCTGATAAAGAGGTGGTCAGGATAGCAGGTCTGTTCAGAGAGGTTGGGGAGGGGCTTGGTGGACCTGAGATTCGCTATATAGAATTTCCATCTACAGGCAGCCATGGTGCTGAGCCGCCTGAACCACTGTGGGTAGAGGCCTTTGGCAGAGGGGCGGTCGAATCTATCAAATCAAAGGGCCTTTTCAGGCCTCTTCTTAAGAAGAGCGCTGACAGGAGGAGTCTGAGCAGGATCAGGACGATCATCAGGAGGTTCAGGGAGGATGCCGTGGATGTGGTTATCGCCCTGTCCTATTTCTCCACCACCCACACGATATTCCGTGACCTCCTTACAGGGGTTTGTGGTGCAAGATATGCAAGCATGCCTCTGTTCGATATCTCCATGCTCAAGGGGCCCATGAGGGTTGACTGGAGGGAGATGTCGAAGAGGACGAGGAGGATGGCAAGGAGGATGGACAGATATGATACCATAGAGCTGAGCACACCCAATGGGACATCTCTCAGGTTTTCAAAGAAGGGCAGGAAGGCAATGGCAGATACAGGGATACTGACAGAGAGCGGTTCGGTGAGTAACCTCCCTGCTGGTGAGGTGTATCTTGCACCTGTCGAAGGCACGGCAGAGGGAAGGCTTGTGCTTGAGTGGGCACCAACACGGAGGCTTAAAAGCCCTGTTATCCTTGATGTTGAGGGTGGTGTGGTCAGGGGTATCTCAGGGGATGATGAGTATGCTGAGGTTCTTCAGGAGAGGCTTTCTGAGAGGCCTGAAAATGCAAACATAGCGGAATTTGGTATCGGCACCAATGACAGGGCATCAAGGCCTGACAACATACTCGAGTCTGAAAAGATACTCGGCACAGTGCACATAGCACTGGGTGATAACTCCTCATTTGGCGGGAAGGTGAGAACCCCATTTCACCAGGATTTTATATTCTTCAATCCAACGGTCGTCCTCATCAGCAGGACGGGAAGGACAACACTGATCAAGGACGGGAGGCCCTATTAAATTATTGACACTCCTGAAAAAGGTATGTTATAGTCCTTGAACAAAATTCTCGGAGAGAACAGGGACGGGGAATGCTTCTCTATCTGTTCCTTGCAATATATTTCGTCATCCTTATAGCCGTATTCTTTTATGCATCACACCGTTATTACATGGTATATCTCTACTACAGGCACCAGAAGGACAGGCCCCGCCTCACCAGAAGACTGCCCTCCCTCCCGAGGGTAACCATACAGCTGCCAATCTACAACGAGATGTATGTTGTGAGGAGGTTGATCACCGCAACCTGCAATATTGATTACCCGAGAGAACTCCTTGATATACAGGTGTTAGATGACTCTACAGACGAGACCTCAAGGATTGCGCAGGAGTGTGTGAGGGAGTTCAGGCAGAAGGGATATGACATCGTTTATATCCATCGTAAGGAGAGGGTGGGATTCAAGGCAGGTGCGCTTGCAGAGGGGATGAAGAGTGCAAAGGGTGAGTTCATTGCCATCTTTGATGCAGATTTTGTCCCTCCAAGGGATATACTACAGAGGACCATCCATTACTTTGCAGATGAGAAGGTGGGTATGGTGCAGACCCGGTGGACATATCTGAACAGGGACTACTCGCTACTGTCAAAGGTACAGGCCATAATGCTGGATGGCCACTTTGTCATAGAACATACGGCAAGGAACTGGTCAGGCAGGTTCTTTAATTTTAACGGGACAGCAGGCATCTGGAGGAGAGAGGCCATAGAGACATCAGGTGGCTGGGAGCATGATACGCTCACAGAAGACCTCGACCTCAGTTACAGGGCACAGCTTAGAGGCTGGAGGTTCATCTTCCTCAGAGACGAGGTCTCACCCTCTGAGATACCTGTTGAGATTAATGGTTTCAAGAGTCAACAGCACAGGTGGGCAAAGGGCTCGATCCAGACGGCCAAGAAACTCCTGCCACAGATATTAAAGAGCGACCTCCCCTTAAAGATAAAGGTTGAGGCATTCTTCCACCTTACCAATAATATGGCCTACCTCCTCATGCTCCTGCTCTCCATCCTGATGTATCCGTCGATGGTGGCAAGGATCAACATCGGCTGGTTCCAGATGCTCGTTACCGATGTGCCATTCCTGCTGGTTGCTACGGTGGGGATTTCGTTCTTTTACACATGTTCACAGAGGGAGTCAACAAAGAACTGGATATCGAGACTCATCTATATGCCGATGTTGATGTCTATCGGTATCGGCCTATCAGTGAATAACTCAAAGGCTGTGCTCGAGGCACTCTTTAACAGGCAGACAGAGTTCCAGAGGACACCGAAGTTCAAGATAGAGGACAAGAAGGACAGGTGGTATAACAAGAGATACAGGGGGAAGATAAGCCCCCTTGTCCTTGTAGAGCTACTGCTTGGTGTATACTTCACATTCAACATCTATTTTGCATATATAAACAGGATCTATGTCTCCATCCCCTTCTTGATGATATTCCAGGTTGGATATTTTTATGTTGCATTTTTATCCCTTTATCAGATAATATTTGGACATATATTTTTGAAATACCACGGCCTTTTCAGGAAAAAGGCCGAGGATGTGGTTACAGCATAATATAAAACTTATACCACAGGAGGTAAGAGATGAGGGGGAAGATTTGTATTGTGCTTTTTATCCTTATCATAGGAGGTCTATTATTACCCTATAGTGCCTTCTCTGCGTGGACACAGCCCAAGGGCCATTCCTATCATCAGCTGACGGTCAGCTACTACATAACCAATCAGAAGTTCCAGTCAATGAAGAAGGATGAGACAGGGGCGGTCATTGATCCCAATTCAGGGATACACAAATACCCTGCACCTGAGTTCACATCGACAAAGATAACCTACTATGGAGAATACGGGATTATCGATAAACTCACGGTATATACCTCTATCCCCTATGACTGGCAGGAGTCTGAGGACACAAAGAGGTATGCAGGTGAGAACGGACCAAGCGGTATAGGCGATATAAATCTTGGCCTGAGATATAACATCACCCAGGCCCTGCTGGGATCAAAATGGCTGATGTCTGTGCAGGGGGAGTTGAAGATACCAGAGGCGTATGATTATGGGCATCCCCTGAGAGAGCTTAGCCTGGGTAGTGGGCAGTACGACCTGACCCTTACAGCGATGTTGGGCAGGGCCTTTGACTGGGGCTATGCATGGGCAAATCTGGGTTATAAATTCCGTTTTGAGAATGATAAATACGATCCCATAACATTCGACCCCTCTGACCAGGTGAAGATATCCTTTGGTGGCGGATATCAGGTGACATCAAGGTTTTCAATCAGGGGTAGCGTTGACATCTCAAAGTCTGTTGGAAACGCATCAGTGTCAAAGGAGCTTATAAGGGAGAATTATAAGTATGGTGGCATCGCAGAGTATGGCGATACTGTTATTATTAAGGATACCCTCGGCCTCGAACCTGATGTGGTGAATGTGGGTGTCAGTTTCGTTTATAATATAACAAAACAGTGCTGGCCCAAGTGTGTGCAGGTCGTCCTCTCCTATAACAAGGATATAGAGGGTCTTGGTCCATTCCGCACAAAGGACTACTCAGAGGGCCACACCTTCAGTGCAGCCGTGGCGGTCATGTTTTAATATAATGGCATCTGGTGGGGCTGGTCACAGTGGGGTCAGCCCCACCATCCAAGGATGAAGCCAGCAAGGGTCCTTTTCCTCTTATTAATTCTATTCTGTATCATTGTCCTGCTATCCTATGTCCTTGAGAACAGACACACCCTTCTTGGTATCTTTTATCAGACCCTAAAGATGGATGAGGATGCTTTAAGGGAGTTTGAGAAGGCCGTTGAATCAAACCCCAGTGATGCATATGCATACTATCAGATGGGCCTCATTTATAAGGAGATGAGGGATTTTGACAGGGCAGAGGAGGCATATAAGAGGCTCCTGAGGATCTTCCCTGACCATCCTGATGCAAACTATGACCTCGGGTATGTGTACAGGGAGAAGGGTTTATATGATAGGGCGATAAGGCAGTATAAAAAGGCACTCTCCATAAATCCTGAGAACGTCTATGCCCATTATGACCTGGGCTATATATATAGAAAGATGGGAGATTATCAGAAGGCACTGGAGGAGTACAGGAAGGCGATCGAGATCGATCCCAGGCACCCATATTCACATTATGACCTGGGTCTTATCTATGAGAAGATGGGCATGAAGGAGAAGGCCGAGGAGGAGTTCAGGATCTATCACGAGATAGCCGACTGATGAATATACTCTCCTATATCATAGTAAACCTCCTTCTATATACATCCTGGTTTCTGCTACTGTTTAGGAAGAGGAAGGCCCTGTCATTTGTTGATAGGTTGACCGGGACATTCGTCCTCGCCCTCGCACAGATAGTGCTCACAGAGATGCTCCTCGGGATCATATTCAGGAGGCTCCATATGATCCCCCTCATGGCACTGAATCTGGGCATTTCGTCCGTCATACTTATCGCAGTTCTTAGAGCGATTGATGTTAAGACGGTCATTAATGAGATAAGGGATGAGGTCAGGGGGCTGGTCAGGCTGATCAGGGGTGATGTGATATTGCTCCTCGTCTTCACAGTCTTTGTCATCCTGATAGTCTATATCGTATTCCTTGGTTACCTCTTCCCCCCATACACATGGGATGGTCTGTGGTATCACCTGCCCATTGTGGGGCGCATAATCCAGAGCGGTGCGATCCAGGAATATCCTGCTCCGTTCATGATAGACCAGTTCATGAATATCTTTCCAAAGAATATAGAGCTCTTCTTTATCTGGCAGATCATATTCCTGAAGAGTGATCTCATCGTCGACCTCAGCCAGTTATTATTCGCCCTTGCTGGCATCCTCACAGTGTATAGTATCGCTGTCAAGATAGGCGTGGACAGGAGGTATGCCATATATTCGGGCCTCCTCTTCTTCTTCACCCCCATTATAATCCTCCAGTCAAAGGCCGCCTATGTGGATGTTGCCGTCAGTGTCCTCTTCCTCATAGCCATCAACTTCCTTGTCCACAGGAGGGATGTAAAGACCACAACACCGTCCACACTCCTTGCAGGTGTTACAGCAGGCCTGCTCCTTGGCTCAAAGGGTTCAGGCCCGCTCTTTCTGATCACCATGTCCACGGTCATCCTTTTGAGGGAGTTACTGAGGTACCTCAACCCGTTCAAGCTATTCCACGGCAGGGTGGTAGACAGGAGGGAATTGAAGGGGAGGTTAGGGGGATACCTATTGTACTTCCTCATACCATCGATCCTGATAGGTGGATACTGGTATATAAAGAACTGGGTGTTTTACGGGAACCCCGTCTATCCAATGGAGATATCCCTTATGAATGTCATCATCTTTAAGGGACTGTATGGCGGGATAATCGATCCAGCGCCTGATGTGATCCTGAGGCTCTCTCCACTGGAGAGGCTGATCTATGTATGGCTTGAGAGGGTCAGGTATTACCTCTATGATTCGAGGTTCAGTGGCTTCGGCCCTATATGGTTTGTCCTCTCTCTGCCATCCATGACCTTCTGCCTCATCCGCTCCATGAGGAGGGGAAGGTTCGGTTTCCTCTTCATAGCCATGGTGCTGATCGTTACATTCATCCTCTATCCCAGGAACTGGAACACGAGGTATGTAATCTTTATAATCGGACTCGGTGCACTCTCCATCGGTATGGTGCTTGAATATTTCAGTGATAGGATGATCCTCAAGATAATCACCCTTTCTCTGGTCTTGTATACCGCCCTCACATCAAACTCACCGGCCATCACGCCTGAGAAGATCGGGGAGTTTGTCCACCTCCCTCCGTCAAAAAGGGATATAGTTGAACATGACCCGTTTAATATACACCTGCAGGCAAGGCAGGAGTATGGATACTGGAGGTGGATAAGGGAGAATGTGTCAGGGGGCGATACCCTTGTTTATACATTCGAGCCCCTGTTTCTGGCACCGTTATGGAACGGCTCATACACCAACAGGGTGGTCTATGTCAAGGCAGGATCATATGATGAATGGCTTAAGAGGCTTGAGGATGAAGGGGCCACACACATCCTGGTAAGGAGGAGATCGATTGAGGATAGGTGGATCAGGGATGAGTCTTTATCCCAGGACAGCCTGTCTGGAGGCCGGAGTAGAAGGTTTACCCTGCTCTATTCGGATGAAAACTACAGGATATACAGGCTTGTGCATTAGATGAAAAGGAAGAGGGACATACTCTTTCTCATATATTTATTGGTTATCATAGTCCTTGCCGTGATATACTTTACAGTGCCTGAGAGGAGGATGTTCCTTGAAGACCAGATCGAACGGTACCGCGAGTTTTTCAGGCTTGTGAGGTCGCTTGTATAAGGTGCGTATAGCAGTAATAATACCGGCCCTTAATGAAGAGAAGACCCTCCCCCGTGTCCTGGGTGACATCCCGCGTGATCTTGTTGATGAGGTGGTGGTTGTTGACAATGGCAGCACCGACAGGACGCCCGAGATAGCGAGGCAGTGGGGGGCCACGGTGCTCTTTGAGTCAAGGAGGGGATATGGCTATCCCTGCCTGAGGGCCATAGAGTATCTCAAGGGGAGGGAACCTGATATAGTGGTGTTCCTTGATGGTAACTACAGCGATCACCCTGATGAGATGGAGGTGCTTATAAGGCCGATTATGGAGGAGGGCTATGACCTCGTCCTTGGCTCAAGGGTGATGGGAGAGGCAGAGGAGGGGGCACTCAGGTTGCCTGTCCGTTTTGGCAACGGGCTTGCGACCTTCCTTATAAGGATACTCTACGGATTCAGATACACAGACCTTGGCCCATTCAGGGCGATAAGGTTCAAGAGGTTGCTTGAGCTGGATATGGGAGACAACCTTGGCTGGACAGTGGAGATGCAGGTCAAGGCCGTTAAGAGGGGATTCAGGATAAAGGAGGTCCCTGTGAGCTATCGCAGGGGCACGGGGCGGTCAAAGTTTACAGGAGATATCAGGGGTATATTCCGTATCGGATACAGGATACTGAGGGCGGTCTTCAGAAACCTAACCTTCCATTAACAGCTCTATCAATCTCTTCATCTCATCAGTATCCCATTCCCTGTAACCAACGCTCAGGCCGATCAGTCTACCTTCTCTGTCGATGAGGAACTTTGTCGGTGTTGACCTTACCCTGTAGAGCATGCTCACCCTTGCATCGCTGTCAAGGAGGTTGGGGTATGTGATCCCGTGCCTCTTGAGGAGGGCCGAGACCCTGTCCCTCTCCTCCTCTATATCTATGCCGATGATGACAAATGCTCTGCCCTCAAAGTGCTGATAGAGCCTCTCAAGGGAAGGCAACTCCTTCCTGCACCATGGTCACCATGTGGCCCAGAAGCTCAGCAGGATCACATTACCCCTGTACTCCCTCAGGTTCACCATGCGTCCATCGATGGACAGGAGTTCAAACTCAGGGGCAGGTGTGGCCTCATCAATGGGCACGATATTCATTGAGTTCATTAACTCTGACAGGGGTCCTCCTGCTGTGTCCCTGGCCTTTCCTGGGCCCTGTTTCTCCTCACACCCATGGAGTGATGCAAAGATGATGAGGATGATGGTTATGTGGAGGAATCTATTGATTATCCGCATATTATAAAGGCTCTTAAGTGCCGACAGGCTGGCCCTCTGTCGAGGCGGCTGCCTTTGCCTTCTGGCGGGCTGCCTTCTTTGCCTCAAAGGCCATCTTGACCTCAGGATAGTTGATCGTCCCCTCTATGGCAAGCACAGGACATTTTGATGTGCAGATGCCACATCCAATGCACCTCTCCTGGTCTATTACATGCCTCTTCTTCCTCTCGCCTGATGCCGCATTCACAGGGCAGACCTTGGTGCATGTGGTGCAGCCGATACATTTCTCTGTGACATGGGCCTTTGGCCTTTGTGGTATGTAGTCCATTATCGCATTTGTGGGGCACTTCCTGACACACAGACCGCATACCTTGCACTTATCAAGGTTTATCCTGGAGAGGTTATCAGCCATCTCAGCCGCATTGTATGGACAGACCTTCACGCACATACCGCAGCCGATACAACCTATAAGGCAGTTCTTCTTTGTCACCGCACCCTTGTCCTTTGAATGGCACCTCACAAGCACCTCTTTTGCAAGGGGCAGTATCTCTATGACATTCTTTGGGCACGCCTTTGCACAATTCCCGCAGGCGGTGCACTTTGAGGGGTCAACAACAGGGATGCCATCATCACCCATCTTTATCGCATCAAACGGGCATGCCTTTACACATGTCCCGTAACCAAGACACCCGTATACACAGGACTTGTCCCCTCCACTGGCAAGCACCGCTGCCCTGCAGTCGAGGATACCCTCATACTTGAACCTCCTTGTGGCCTTTGACGAGCCACCCTGACACATCACCCTGGCGATCTTTGGCTCTGTCTCAGCGACCTCCTTACCTGTTATGATGGCTATTGCCTTTGCAGTCGGCTCCCTTCCAGGGGCGCATAGGTTTGGTGGCACATTCGGATCAGCGACAACCGCCTCTGCATACTGCCTGCAACCAGGATAGCCGCATGCCCCGCAGTGTGCATGGGCGAGTACATCCAGCACCTGTTCAACCCTCGGGTCTGTCTTTACATCGAACTTCTTTGCGGCAAAGGCAAGGCCAAGGCCAAAGAGCGCACTTATGCCTGCCATGAAGATGGCGGCAAACTTGAGGACAGCCACAAGGTCAACACTCTCCTTTGCCTCCACACCACCACCAACGCCTGCATAAATGGTGGGGCTCCAGCATAGCAGTAGCACGATGGTGATAGCGAATATCATTACCCCTCTATGGCCCTTCATCTCCAACACCCTTCCCTAAAGCCTTATCAGGCCCGAAAACCCCGTGAATGCAAGGGATATAAGCCCTGCTGTTATGAATGCTATCGGCAGTCCCCTGAAGGGGACAGGGACATCGGCAAGCTCGAGTTTTTCACGGATGCTCGCCATGATGACAAGTGCAAGGGCGAAGCCGAGCCCTGAGCCAAGGCCAAAGGATATGCTCTCCAGGAAGTTATAGCCCTCACCGGCATTTATCAGCGGGACCGCAAGGATGATACAGTTTGTCGTTATGAGTGCGAGGTACACACCAAGTTTATAATACAGTGTGGGACTCACCTTCTTCATTATCGTATCTGCAGACTGAACAAAGGCAGCCACTATACCTATGAATATGATTATCTTCAGGAATGTTATATCAAGCGGGACCATCACCTGTGTGAACACGACCCAGCTCAGTGCAGCACTGACGACCATGACAGATGTAAAGGTGATGCTCATCCCCACCGCGGTCTCCATCTTCTTTGAGACACCGAAGAAGATGCAGAGGCCAAGGAACCTTGTGAAGACAAAGTTATTTATGAGTGATGCGGCTATCAGCAGTTCAAAGAGCTTTCCAAATTCCATGGTTCATCCTCCTATGCAGCGCCTGAGGCACCCTTGCCTCCATAGAACCTTATATCGATCCAGTTAAAGAAGCCCATGAGCAGGCCAACGGCAAGGAAGCCTCCTGCAGGTAGTATCATAATAAGCAATGGCTTGCCGGCCACTATCTTGAGTCCATAGAGCGTGCCCTTGCCAAGCAGTTCCCTGAAGAAGCTGATGATTATCATCGCAAGGAGGAACCCTATGCCCATACCGAGGCCGTCAAAGAATGACTTATCAAGACGGTTCTTGCTTGCAAAGACCTCGGCCCTTGCGAATATGGATGCAAAGGCCACGATGATCTGGATGTATAGCCCTATCTCCCTGTATGCCTCCCTCGCATACGCAGCCATGACCATATCGATGATGCTCACATACCCTGCGATGATGAACATGAATATAGGGATACGGATCTTCGGATGGATGAACTTCCTGAGGGCGGATACAGTGACGTTAACCATCACCTGGACGAAGACCACTGCCAGACCGAGTGTGATACCGTTCTTCAGGCTGTTTGTAACGGCGATTGATGGACACAGGCTTATCGCCATCCTGAATATGGTGTTCTCACCAAATATGCCGTTCTTGAATATCTCCCAGTTACCCTTTTCCCTTATCAGACTCATTTAAAACCTCGTAAATTTAATTTTAAGATTATCTTAGCAAAATATCAAATTAGCCATGCCCCTCTGACACACTCTCGGGCTTACCACCCTTTATCATTATGACGGCGTTCCTGACCGCATCCTCGGTAACCGCACGGCTTGAGATGGTGGCACCAGTGATCGCCTGTATATCCTCCTTTGTCTCACCCTTCACCACGACAAGGTGCTCAACCGTCTTGCCATTGAACTGGTTCAGGAAGTAGTCCCTCTCTATCTCATCCCCCAGCCCTGGTGTCTCGGCATGGTGGAGGATGTTCACCTTCCTGACCACATAGTTGTTGTCCACTGCCACGAGGACATTTATATAGCTTGAATAGCCCTTCCCATAGCTCTCCACTATATACCCGATCGGTGTCCCATCGATACACTCCTTGACCTCCCTCTCCACCCCTGTCTTTTCATCCTTGACCATCCGGATGTTGAGCTTGCCACACTTCTTTGCCACATAGTATTCTGCGTGTTTCTCATGGGGCTCCCAGTCACCAAGCTTCTCTATTATATCGGCCTCAGGCGACATGGTCTTCAGTGCTGCCTGCTTCTCCTCCTGGGCCTTCCTGTACATTACAGGTGAGGCCTTTGAATAGACGAATGCTATGAGGAGCCCGCCAAGCACATATACGATCACGAGATTGAGGGTTATCTTTAACATATCAATGGGCCTCATCTCTTCTTCTCCTTTACGGCACCAAAGAGTTCAGGCTTTACATTCCTGTCGATCAATGGGGCAAAACAGTTCATCAGGAGTATTGCGAACATGACACCCTCAGGGAAACCGCCCTTGAGACGGATGAGCATAGTGATGGCACCACAGCCTATACCAAAGATTATCTGCCCCTTCCTTATGGTTGGGCATGTCACATAGTCTGTAGCCATAAAGAATGCACCCAGTATGAGACCACCGCTCAGGAGGTGTATAAGCGGGTCTCCTGTGAAGAGCCCCTCTTTGCCGCCAAAGACCCAAGCGAGTATGGCGACTGTTGAGAGGAATGATATGGGTATATGCCAGGTGATGTACCTCTTATAGAGCAGATATGCGGCACCGATGAGCAGGAGGATCACCGATGTCTCACCAAGGGAGCCTGCCCTGTTCCCAAAGAGCAGGTTTATATAGAGGTCCCCTTTACTGCCGAACTCCTCGATCAGCTTGTTAATCCCTTCTTCCTTTAGTATACCGAGCGGGGTTGCTGTGGTCTTTGCATCAAGGGCAGTAAACTGGGCTGTTGGTGCACTCCATGTGGTCATCGCCCTTGGCCATGTTATGAGCAGGAACGCCCTGCCGATAAGGGCAGGGTTAAAGATGTTATAACCGAGGCCACCAAAGAGCTGTTTTGTTATCACAACTGCCACAACAGAACCCACAATAGGGATATAAAACGGCACAGATGGCGGCAGGTTCATCCCCAGCAGCAGCCCTGTAAGGAATGCACTCCCGTCACTTATGGTGATCTGCCTCTTCAGGGCCTTCTGGAAGAGATACTCAGACAGGACAGAGCTTATTATACACAGTGCTGTGACAAAGACGGCCCTCGGTCCAAAGTAATAGAATGAGGCGATCAGGGCAGGCATGAGGGAGAGGTTCACACTCCACATGATGCGGCCCACCGTCTCCCTGTCCCTCACATGAGGGCTCACGGAGACTATGAGTGGATGTCTCTTCTGTTCAACAGCCATCTCTTCTACTTTTTACGGCTTTGTCTGTGACTTTGCCAGCCTTATAAACTGCACAATCGGCCTCTTTGACGGGCATATGAAGGCACACGACCCACACTCAAAGCAATCAAAGAGGTTATATTCCTTTGCCTCTTCATAATGCCCCTTCTCAGAGAGGATGCTCAGCATGGATGGGTTGAGACCCATCGGACAGACATCTATGCACCTGCCACACCTTATGCAGGCAAAATACTCCTCTGACGGGAAGAACTCCTCCTCTGTCTGGACAAGCACCCCTGATGTGCCCTTGACAACAGGCACATCAAGGCTCCACTGTGCAAAACCCATCATCGGCCCACCGACTATCACCTTGACCGCCCCGTCCACGAGCCCCCCACAGTCCTCGATCAGCTCTGAGAGCATCATCCCAATCCTCACCTTCAGGTTCTTTGGCTCCCTTACACCCCTTCCGGTTACCGTTACCACCCTCTCTATAAGGGGTTTTCTGTATCTGACGGCCTCATAAATGGCAACCGCTGTGCCGACATTCTGCACCACAACACCCACATCCATTGGTAGCCCACCCTTTGGAGGCACCTCCCTGCCTGTTATCGCCTTTATGAGCATCTTCTCGGCACCCTGTGGGTACTTCACCTTTAGCTGTCTGACGTCTATGTCTCCCTCACCGACCGTGGCATCCTTCATCACCTTGATGGCATCAGGCTTATTCATCTCTATGCCTATAAACCCCCTTGGTACACCAAGTGCCCTCATTATGATCTTCAGGCCATTGACCACATCCTCTGGCCGTTCAACCATCAGTCTGTGGTCAGCAGTAAGGTAGGGTTCACACTCTGCACCATTGAGGATGACCGTGTCGATCGGCTTCTCCTTTGGAGGAGAAAGCTTTACGCTTGTGGGGAAGGCTGCACCACCAAGGCCCACTATCCCTGCATCCCTGATGAGGGCCTTTATCTCATCAGGGGGGAGGTTCAGATAATCAGGGTTGTCCTCAAGGGGGAGTGGTTCGTCCTTACCATCACTCTCTATGACAATTGAGGGGACCATCCTTCCAGATGGATGGAGGAAATCGGATATGGCTATGACCTTCCCTGAGATGGATGCATGCACAGGTGCAGAGACAAAGCCAGGGGGAGAGCCTATCATCTGGTATCTCTTAACCTCTTCGCCTATATTCACCTCGGGCTTTGCAGGTGCACCTATGTGCTGGCTCAATGGGATCACCACACGCCTTGGAAGGTGGGCACTCTCGATAGGCTTATGGGCGGTGAGCTCCTTTGATTCATGTGGATGCACACCACGCTCGAATGTATCGGCCTTAACCATAATAGCCCTTCCTCCCTCGAGGGTCTGGAGAAAAAATCTGCAAAGAATAACATTTAAAATAAAATTCTGTCAACACCACCCCCCTCTCTGTTCTGGATGGGGATGGCCTCGGTTTACAACATCAGATTTTTAGAGTTATAATGAAATAGTGAACAGAAAAACAGTCCTTTTAATCATACTATTCCTCCTCCTTGGCTATGTAATAGGCACACATACTGGTTCTGTGTCATCAGGGCCTGAACAGCCGATTAATCCATATATACCGCGTGTCTCCCAGGGGCTTTCTGAAAAGAGCATAGCATTCTCGGATGTGGTCAAGAGTGTCATCCCGACGGTTGTGAACATCTCCACGACCAAGACCATGGAGAGGGACATCCCCTTCCAGCACTTCTTTGAGGGTCCGTTGAGGGACTTTCTTGAGCCCTTCCGGATGCCGAAGAGGTGGAAGGAACAGAGCCTTGGGTCAGGTGTGATCGTCTCCTCTGACGGCTATATCATCACAAACTCCCATGTGGTGGAGAAGGCAGAGGTTATAAAGGTCACCCTGTATGATAAACAGACCTACAAGGGGAAGGTTGTTGGTATGGATAAGAAGACCGATGTGGCCGTGATAAAGATACCCGCAAAGAACCTCCAGGCGATAAGATGGGGGGACTCTGATAAGCTCCAGGTGGGCGAGTTCGTGCTCGCCTTTGGCAACCCCTATGGCCTCAACCATACCGTTACAATGGGTATTGTGAGTGCCCTGGGAAGGGCGGATGTGGGTATCACAGACTATGAGGATTTCATCCAGACCGACGCAGCGATAAACCCTGGCAATTCAGGCGGCCCGCTCGTCAACATAAATGGTGAATTGATAGGCATAAATACGGCCATCTTCTCAAACACGGGTGGATATCAGGGCATAGGCTTTGCGGTCCCGAGCAATATGGCCAGGGCGGTGATGCGACAGCTGATAGAGGAGGGTAAGGTTACCCGTGGCTGGCTCGGGGTGACCATCCAGAAGGTTACACCCGAGCTTGCAAGGGAGTTCGGGCTCAAAAAACCAGCAGGTGCACTGGTTACAGATGTCTTCAAGGGGAGCCCGGCTGAGAAGGCAGGCATAAAGAGGGGGGATGTGATCGTTGGGTTAAACGGTATAGAGATAAGGGACGTGGAGTCCCTGAGAAACAGGGTTGCACAGACAGAGGTCGGTAGCACCGTGAGGATAAAGGTCAAAAGGGATGGCAGGACTCTACACATGGATGTGACAATTGCTGAACTGCCCGATGATGTTGCGATGCTGTCGTCAAGCAGGATGGACGAGGTGGAGGAGGATGAGGGCACGGTGGCAGGCCTCAGTGTCATGGAGCTTACCGAGGATATTGCAAGACAGCTTGGGCTTTCAGGTTCAGAGGAGGGGATCGTGGTCAGCAGGGTGGAACCCTATAGCCCTGCAGACGAGGCAGGGGTCAGAAAGGGCGACGTGATCCAGGAGATAAACAGGAAGAGGGTAAGGAATATGGAGGATTTCAACCGTATAGTATCGACCCTGAAGGAAGGGGATGTGATGTTGCTATTTATCAACAGGAATGGAAAGAAGTTTTATATACCCGTAAAGTTCTTCTCTTAGGGGAAAGGGGGTAGGGTGATGTTTTATCGGATATTATTGATCTTCTTCTTCATGGCCGGTGGTTATGCTATCGGTCTTGATAGAGGGCTATCCTATGAGGGCATCCTTTATGGTGCAGGGGTCGGAGTCATCGCACTCGTCCTGGACCTTATAAATACCAGAATGGGCATAGGTGCACTGTTGGGGAGCCTGTCAGGACTGCTGGTTGGGATAATCTTTGCAAATCTGCTTTATTATCCTGTGAAGGGGTTGTTCACCGATGAGCAGGGTATCATGGTCTCCCTCATCCTGAACGCCCTCTTTGGATATAGTGGCCTCTTCTACGGCCTGAGAAAGGGCAAGGATCTGACGCTCTCTGACATACTCAAGGTGTTAAAGGGGAGTATGACCGGAGAGCAGCCAAAGATTATAGATACGAGTGTGATTATCGACGGGAGGATCGCTGATGTCTGTGACTCGGGTTTTCTTGAGGGCACATTCATCATACCCCAGTTCATCCTCCAGGAGCTCCAGTATATAGCCGATTCTGCCGATGCCCTGAAGAGGGCAAGGGGCAGGAGGGGGCTTGATGTGCTCCACAGGATACAGAAGATGTCCAATGTAACCGTTAAGATAGTGGATGAGGACTTCCCGCATATAAAGGAGGTGGATGCCAAGCTCGTTGCCCTCGCAAAGATGCACGGGGGCAAGATCGTTACAAATGATTTTAACCTCAACAAGGTTGCACAGCTCCACGGGGTGTCGGTCCTTAACCTCAATGAGCTTGCCAATGCGTTGAAGCCCGTGGTCCTGCCAGGCGAGAGCATGAATATATTTATCGTTAAGGAGGGTAAGGAGTTCAATCAGGGGGTTGGTTACCTTGATGACGGGACGATGGTCGTTGTTGATAATGCAAGGAGGCTGATAAACCACAGGGTTGATGTGGTGGTGACCAGTGTCCTTCAGACAACCGCGGGCAGGATGATCTTCGCAAGGCTGAAGGAGGAGGCAGAGAGGGAGGAGCTCAGGGTTGTGAGACGCTGATGAGGGCCAAGGCCATAGCAATAGTCCCCTCTGCCGGTGTTGGAAGGAGGTTTGACCCTTTTATAAAGAAGACCTTTGCAGACCTAAATGGTCTGCCCCTCCTCATCCAGACACTGAAAAGGCTGAATCAGTCACGCTGTATAGGGGAGATCATACCTGTCATGAGGCCTGAGGATATTGAAGAGGGATATGAGATGGCGATCAGCCACGGCCTTGAGAAGGTGAAGAGGATAGTGCCAGGGGGGAGGGAGAGGCAGGATTCGGTGTATAATGGCCTCAGATCCATTGAGGCCGATGCGCCTGTGCTTATACATGATGGGGTGAGGCCGATCATCCCTGATGGCCTGATCGAGAGGCTTATGGACGAGCTTGATGGTTATGATGGTGTTGTCCCTGGTGTGCCTCTCAGGGAGACCATAAAGATGGTTGATAAGGGGGTGGTGGTGAGGACGGTGAGTCGTGAAGGGTTGTGGAGCATCCAGACACCACAGCTCTTCCATATAGAGGCCCTCAGGAGGGCCTATCAGAGCGCCTATAGTGACGGCTACTATGCAACCGATGACTCGGCACTGGTGGAGAGGATCGGTGGGAGGGTAAAGATCATAATGGGAAGCCTCTTTAATATAAAGGTTACCACCCCTGAAGACCTTGAGATGGTAAGGTATCTGCTCTCCAGCAGAAAAGAGGCCCGTTGATTTATGAGGATAGGCATAGGATTTGATTCGCACAGGTTTATGGAGGGAAGGAGGCTTGTGTTGGGGGGGGTTGAGATACCCTTTGAGAGGGGTCTTTGGGGGCACTCTGATGCAGATGTCCTGTGTCATGCAATAATAGACTCGATAATAGGGGCACTCGGGCTTGGTGATATAGGAAGGCACTACCCTGATACGGATGAGAGGTGGAAGGACGCCTCGAGCATCGGCCTCCTCAAGGAGACCATTGGCCTGATGAGGATGAGCGGTTATGATATATTATGGATAGACTCTGTGGTGATAGCAGAGGAGCCCAAGATCGGGCCTTTTATAGATTCGATGAAGGAGGAGATCTCGAAGGCCGGGATACCAAGGGAGAGGATAAATATAAAGGCCAAGACGGCCGAGGGTATGGGCCTTATAGGCAGGGGTGAGGGGATGGCTGCACAGGCGGTCTGCCTCCTTGTCCGGCTTGGTGAGCCGAATTAAAATACCTTGAAAGGGGGTATGGGACATAGATGAGATACCGGGGGATCATCCTGATCGTCTTGCTCGCCCTGGCATTGATAGCCATCGTGTTCCTTCCGAGTGAGAGGTCATACATGACCGTGGCAGCTGTGGGAAAGCCAGCACCTGACTTTGAACTCAGGGACTCTACAGGCAGGCTCTGGAGGCTCTCTGACCTCAGGGGCAAGGTGGTCTTTATAAACTTCTGGGCCACATGGTGCACAACCTGTAAGGCAGAGATGCCATATAAGGAGAGGCTCTACAAGAAGATGCAGGGCAGACCATTCCAGATGCTCGGGATACTCTTCAGGGATAACCCTCATAATCTTGTCCAGTATTTCAAGGAACACAAAGTCAGTCCACCAACGCTTATAAGCCCTGACAACAAGGTTGCAAGGCTCTACGGGATAACCGGCGTCCCTGAGACCTTTATCGTGGATAAGAACGGGATTATAAGGGAGAAGATAGTCGGTCCAAGGGAGTGGGACAGCCCTGAAAGCATCGCATTGATCGAGAAGTGGCTTTAGGATTATGTATGATGAACTGCAGGAGATCGCCATCTCTTCAGGCATCACCCTCTTTGGTGTTGGTTACATAGATGACCTGAGGCCACACTTTGATGCACTCCCTCTGGAACAGACGGAGGGCCTCTCATATGGCATATCCATAGGGGTGAGGCTCTCTGACCCAGTCCTCGATGGTATAAAGACCGGCCCAACACACCACTATCTGCATCACTACAGGATGGTCAATATGCTGCTTGATCAGACGGCCCTGAGGCTCTCACTCGCCATACAGGGCAGAGGGTATAATGCCATGCCCATCCCAGCGAGTCAGATCATAGACTGGCAGAGGCAGATCGCACACCTATCACACAAGATGATAGCACTGAGGGCAGGGATGGGCTGGATAGGAAGGAATAACCTCCTTGTACACCCTGAGTATGGCTCCAGGATAAGGCTCGCAACCATCCTCACGGACATGCCCCTCAGGGTCGATGAGCCATTAAATGATGGGTCATGTGGTGATTGCAGGCTGTGCATAGAGGCGTGTCCTGTGTCAGCGATCAAAGAGACCCATAAGGAGTGGGATAAAGAGGCCTGCCTTGAGAGGCTCAGATCCTACACAAAGACCCATAACATAGGCCAGTACATATGTGGACTATGCGTTAAGGTGTGTAGGCCAAAGGGGCTTAAAGGCTGAGGGATCGATGGAGCGGAGGGGGCCACTGCCTGCCAAGCTGTTCATAGGGATGCTATCAGGCGATACATCCCTCCTCTATGGGATGAAGGCCGAGCTTGAGGCCATCTTCGGCCCATGCGATATGGAGAGTCCTGTGTGGCAATGGGAGCACACCGATTATTACAAGAGGGAGATGGGTGGAGGGTTGAAGAGATATTTTGTATTCTTCAGTGGTCTGATCAATCGTGGAGACATCGTCAGGATAAAACTCAGGACCATGGAGCTTGAGAGGGACCACCTCAATGACCGTGGTGGAAGGAGGATCAATCTCGACCCTGGCTATCTTGATACGGCCAGGGTGGTGCTCGTCTCAACAAAGGACTACTCTCACAGGATATATCTTGGAGACGGCATATACGGTGAGGTCACACTCATCTATTCAAAGGGGGCCTTCCGTCCCCTGCCATACACATACCCTGACTTCAGGACAGAAGAATATAGAGAGCTCTTTAGACAGGCGCGGAGTATATACAAGAGGGAGCTAACCATGTGACCCTGATGTTTCTGTCTTGTGGTCTACTCCCCCTCGAACTCAGTGAGGTAGTATATATTGTATCCCTTCTCTTTCAGCTTTTTATACCCGCCCACATCAGGCAGGTTGACGATGAAACACATCTCTGCGACCACCCCTCCAAGCTTCTCCACGAGCTGTGCAGCAGCGAGTGCGGTTCCGCCTGTTGCAAGCAGGTCATCGACAAGGAGGACCCTCGTTCCGTTCTCAAGGGCATCCTCGTGCATCTCTATCTGGTCTGTCCCGTATTCAAGCTCATACTCCTGACGCACCACCTTGGCAGGTAGCTTCCCCTTCTTTCTTATCGGGACAAAGCCCTTGCCCAGGGTATAGGAGAGTGCACCACCTATTATGAACCCCCTTGACTCAATGCCCACGATCACATCAAAATCAATGTCCCCTTTTATGTATCTCTGCGTGAAGTTGTCGATCACCAGCCTGAAACCAACCGGATCCTTTATAAGGGTGGTGATGTCCCTGAACATGATCCCCTTCTTGGGATAGTGTGGAATGGTCCTGATTCTTGACTTGATCGGCATAACAACCCTCCCCTTATATTATCTTACGCATACATCATCATAATCCTTAATCTTTGGGATAACATTCAGGAATAGCCTTATCACATTCTCTGCGTTCTTCTGCATGGTCTCCACGATCATCTCCCAGGTGACAGGCTCCTCCTCTTCGTGCCAGCAATCATAATCGGTTGACATGGCTATGGAGGCATAGTGCATCTTCTTCTCCCTTGCAAGATTTACCTCGGGCACGGTGCTCATATTTATGACATCTGCATTCCAGCTCCTGAAGAGGTGGCTCTCTGCCTTTGTCGAAAACCTTGGCCCTTCAATCGTTATTACGGTCTTGTTTTTGTGATATGGGATGCCAAGCTCCTCTGCTGATGCAGAGAGGAGGTCGATGAGGTTTGGGCAGAATGGATCAGCCATTGGTGTATGGACAACCTCGGTCTCATCAAAGAATGTGGTCTCCCTCTTCTTGGTATGGTCTATGAACTGATCGGGGAATACGAGGTGGCCTGGCTTTATCTCCTCCCTGAGTGAGCCGACCGCAGTGGATGCAAGGATATGTGTGCAGCCCTGTTCCTTCAATGCCCATATATTTGCCCTGAAGTTGACGCCCGAGGGGTATATCGAATGGTCCCTTCCGTGTCGGGCGAGGATCACCACATCTATGCCCTCGATTGTGCCACACATAAGGGAGGATGTAGGAGGGCCATATGGTGTCTCCACCGTCACCTCCTCTGCATCCTTGAGGATTTCAGGATTATCGAGTCCGGAGCCACCAATTATGCCTATCTTGATCATTTTTTAATCACCCCCTGATGATCTTTAAAATTATAGACATTATCCTTTGAAATATTCAATGTTTTTTGTAATATAGTAGAGTATGGTCCGGTATCACACCGGATGGGGAGTTTCAGATGACAGGCAGGAGAGATAGACTGGTCCTTTTTGACATAGATGAGACGCTCATAGACTCTGGCAGGGCAGGGACAAGGGCCCTGAACAGGGCATTCCTTGACCTGTTCGGGATCAAGGATGCATTCAAGGATATAAGGATGGCGGGCATGACCGACATCCAGATCATGAAGGAGGGTCTGAGGGTCCACGGCCTCTCGAGTATGGATGGGGAGGTGGATGCCATAGTCAGGAGGTATCTCAGGTTCCTATCAGAGGAGATAGAGAATCCGTGGAGGAGGGTGAAGCCAGGTGTGTTTGAGTTTCTTGAGGCCCTGAAGGAGGAGGGCATACCCTTTGGCCTTCTGACAGGCAACCTTGAGGAGGGTGCAAGGATAAAGCTCAGGCCATTCGGCCTTGATGCCTACTTCCCTGCAGGTGCCTTCGGGAGTGACGATGAGGACAGGGACAGGTTGTTACCCATAGCGATCAGGAGGTTCTCCACACTCGGCGTAGATGTCTCTCCTGAGGACTGCATTATTATAGGAGACACACCAAGGGATGTCAGGTGTGCAAAGGCCCATGGTGCACGGTGTATAGCCGTGGCAACTGGGCCTTACTCCAGGGACTCCCTCACAGAGGCAGGTGCTGATCTTGTTGTTGATACGCTGAATGAGAGGGAGGTGTGTCTTGATTTTATAAAGAGTGACCACAAGGTCCAGCAGGTTAGACGGACAGACAGGGGATGAGATGAAGAGGCTTACACATATAGATGAGGCCGGAAGGGCAAGGATGGTGGATGTGAGCGGCAAGCCTGTCACACTGAGGGAGGCTGTTGCGAGGGGCTCTGTGTGTATGGAGAGGGAGACCATCAGGCTCATATCAGAGGGCAGGGCTCCAAAGGGTGATGTGCTTGCGACCGCAAGGCTTGCTGGGATAATGGCTGCAAAGAGGACCTGTGAGCTCATACCCCTGTGCCACCAACTGAACCTCACATCCGTGACGGTGGATTTTGAGATCGACGAAGACAACAAGAGGATCAACATAGAGTCGGTGGCAAGGTGTCAGGGACAGACAGGGGTTGAGATGGAGGCACTTGTGGCGGTCTCTATTGCGGCACTCACGATATATGACATGTGTAAGGCCATTGACAGGGGGATCATCATCTCTGACATCATGCTGATGGAGAAGAGTGGTGGTAAGAGCGGGGTATGGAAGAGGGAGGGACTATCTGGAGACCCTTAACCTCTCAAGCTCCTCCCTGACCCTCATATTATCAGGGTCGATACTCAACGCCTTCTCAAACTGTGATCTTGCCCTCAGCCTCATCCCCATGTTCAGGTATAGCCTTCCAAGGTGGATATGGTAGTTTATATTATATGGGTCGAGGTCTATGGCCTTTAGAATGGCGATCTCTGCATCCTTTGCCCTCCTTGGCATCTTTACCAGTGAGAGCGAGAGGTGTGCCCAGTATTTTGCGTTCCTGGGTTCAATATGTGCGGCCCTCTTGAACAGTTCAGCCGCCCCCCAGAAGTTACCCCTCCTGTATTCATCGATCCCGTTGATGAAGTACTCCATTGCTGTGGTCTTCCTGGTAGCTGGATTATCATGGTCTCTTGTAAGGTCCCTGTTATAGTCACCCCTCTGTTTCTCCTCCTTCAGGGTGTTGTATGCCTCGTTTATCCTGGCGAGGATGTTTGTGAGCTTCTCCTTCACCAGAGGGTCCTTGATATCCCTGTGTCTGTCAGGGTGGAACTCCTTGACCTTCTCATGATAGGCCCTCTTTATCTCTGAATAAGGGGCGTCTGTATTTACCCCCAGAAGCTCATAATGGTTTGCATTCTCCATCCTCCTGTATAACTCATCGAGCCTCTCCATAAACGGGTCCCTGGGCCTCTTCCTCTGCTTTGCCCGTTTCATGCCCTCTGCGATTATCTCCCTGATGCTATTTCTGAGTGTTACCACCTCGACGGATGGCATACCCTCTATAAATCTGAACCTCCCTGCCTGCCATTCAAAGAGGCCCAGTATGATCTCCCTGACGTGTTCTCTGATGATGGTGAAGAGATCCTGCGGATCGATAAAACCCAGTTCTACAAGTATCGTGCCCTTCCTCCTCCGTGTCCTCTCATAGACCTCTGAGACCTTCTGATACTGCTGCTCCGTTATCATCCCCTTCCTCAACAGCATGTCATCAAGGCGGTCACCAGGGGTATGTGACCTTGCGAATACGATCTCTCCATTTACAAAATACACACCTTTCCTGATCCCCTGGTTGGTGAGTAAGAGGGTGCCGGTCCTTCTGTGCCTATTTAGTTGGATGAACAATGTGGGGATGCTGTAATCCCTGATATCGCCTTCTTCTGGTATCTTCATAAAAGCCTTGGTGACTAATCCTCGGATTGTGTCTCCTCTCCCTGTGTCAGGGAGGACTCCCTGATCCTCCTCAACAGTTCGGCCTTCTCCTTCTTAAAGGCCTCCTTCATCGTGATTATCCTCAGGTCCCTCTCTTTGATCTCCTTCCTCAGTTTATATATATACGGGCCTGTGGCGGCAAGCATCGCCATGAGGATTACTATGAGGAGTTTTACACATAATGGTGTCCTGACCATCTCGTGTCTCTCTATGTCATGTTCAAGGCGTGTCTTGTCCATCATCTATACCTCTTCACCTCAAACCTGTATATCTCCTTCTCCTCGTCCATTGATATCCCTGCCTTCATGGATGCGATACCTATCTGCTCGTCCACCGTGTTGACACCTTCAAGGTCAGGCAGCAGGAGACCCCTCCTCTCACCGCTCACAACTATTATGCCATACCTCTTTGGATCGAGCTCGCTCAGATCGGTCACCCTCTCGGGCCTCGTGAGTATATCAACTGAGTATTCAAGGTCATCCAGCTCTGATGGCTCCACGGGCAAGAACCTTGGGTCACGGGTTGCAGCACTTATGGCATTCTGTATGATCTCTGTGGCCACATTCTCTGTTGATGGCATGTATGTGCCTATGCATCCTCGCAGCTGCCCCTTCTTCTTTATGGATACAAAGACCCCTGCCTGCTCCTTCATCTCAGGGGTCAGTTCCTCTGGCGGGGAGATGGTCTGTCCTTTGAGCACATAATTCTCTACAGCTTCTCTTGCGAGCCTTACAAGGGGGTGCATCTCATTTCTTTCTCTTAAGGACATGGTCTGATAAGGCCAGGAGCGCCCTCTTCTCCATCGAGTCCCCGAAGATTGAAAGCTCGGACTTTGCCTCATCGATGATACGCGATGCCTTTTTGCGGGATTGTTCAATGGCACCATAACGGTTCAGCAGGTTGATGATATACCTTAGTGCCGAGTATGAGAGGTTGTTGTTGCTGATAATCGTCTTGATCTCCTCCACCTCACTGCTCTTTGCATCCTTAAGGAGATATATCAGGGGTAGCGTGATCTTCCCCTCCCTCAGGTCTTTACCAAGACCCTTTCCAAATGTCTCCTCATCCGCTGTATAATCAAGGATATCGTCTGTTATCTGGAACGCCATCCCCAGTTTCAGGCCAAAGTTCTTAAGGGCCTCCTCACCCTCCTTTGCTATGCCTCCAAGGATTGCACCGCTAAGGGTTGCTGCTGACATGAGGACAGCGGTCTTACCTGTGATTATCTCCATATATTCGTCCTCTGTGATATCAGGGTTACCGGTGAGGCTCAACTGCATCAGCTCCCTTTCAGCCATCCTGGCGGTTGCAGATGAGAGGACGTCCATGATCCTCTGATTCTTCAGGGAATTGGCAAGCCTCAGTGCATTGGAATAGAAGAAGTCACCAACAAGCACAGCCACATGGTTGCCCCATATACTGTATGCAGGAGGCTTGCCCCTCCTCAGTTCGGCCCCGTCAACCACATCGTCATGCAGCAGTGATGCAGTATGTATGGACTCGATACTGCATGCCAGGATACTCGTCTTCTCGCCATTGTACCCCGACAGCCTTGAGCTCAATATGGCTAACAACGGCCTTATGCGTTTGCCACCACTTGAGAATGTATATCCCCCCACCTCGGAGATCAAAGGTGCGACCTTCTGGTAGGATTCCCTTATCTTCTCCTCCGTCAGGAGCAGATCCTTCTTGTAATATTCGCAGACCTCTTCAAAGTCCATTATCTCTCCGGCCTTAGCCTCAGTGCCTCTATATCAGCAGAGGGGTCCTGAAGCCTGTGTATATCCTCGGGCCTGAAGACGCCCCTTTCGGTGATAATCCCGGTGATGTATCTTGCAGGTGTAACATCAAAGGCCAGGTTTCTCACCTTCACGCCCTCAGGTGCAACCCTGCATCCAAACACAGTGGTCACCTCCTCAGGTGACCTCTCCTCTATTGGTATATACTGACCTGATGGGATCGAAAAGTCAATACTGCTCAGTGGTGCGGCAACAAAGAACGGGATGCCGTGTTCCTTGCATAATATAGCAAGGGAGTATGTCCCTATCTTGTTTGCGACGTCTCCATTGGCAACGGTCCTGTCAGTGCCCACTATCGCCAGGTCGATCTCTCCCCTCTGCATCAACGCACCAGCGGTATTGTCAGTGATGAGTGTTACGGGTATGTCATCCTGCATGAGCTCCCATGCAGTGAGCCTTGCACCCTGGAGCACCGGCCTTGTCTCATCGGCGATGACATGGATGCGTTTGCCCTCCTCAACGGCGACCCTGATGGGTGCGGTGGCAGTTCCATATCCACCTGTTGCGAGGGAGCCTGCATTGCAATGGGTTATGATGGTGTCCCCATCTTTTATGAACTCGGCCCCCCACCTGCCTATCGCCCTGTTCACCTCTATATCCTCCTGTAGCATCCTGTTGGCCTCCTCCACCAGGAAACGCTTGAGGTTCTCAACAGGCTCATCACTCCTCTCATTCAGCCCCCTCTTTATCCTGTCCACAGCCCACTGGATATTGACGGCGGTCGGCCTCGTGGACAGCATGGTCTCGAAGATGGGCTCAAGCGAGTCCATAAACTCCCTGAATCCACTGGCCCTTATCCCCTGCGCACCAATGGCGATACCCATGGCAGCGGCGATGCCTATGGCTGGTGCACCACGGATCCATAGCCTCTTTATCCCCTCGGCAACCATCCTGTAATCAGTGCACTCGATATACCTGACCTCAAGCGGCAGTCTGCTCTGATCCAGCATCCTGACCACACCATTGACCATCTCGATCGTCTTAACCATATATCACTCCTTTATATAATCGTAATGCGTGATCCGTAATGCGTAATGGGTCATGTGTTTGCCCTCAATCCAGGCAGTATAGTCATTAAAAGAAGGATGGTGGTTAGGGATATAAGCACGATCACTGTTGCCCATGATATATAATTATAACCTTTTGAGTTTGTAAACTCACCCATGATCCTCCTGTTATTCACAAGGGCAAGGGCAAATATAAGGACGAATGGAAGGAGTATCCCGTTCAGAAATGATGACAGGATCATCAGTGTTATCAAAGGGATCCTGGGGATGAGGACGAGTATTGCCGCGATCACGATGAGGGCGGTATAGATCCACATGAACTCCGGCGCCTCTTTGAATGTCTTGTTGATACCAGCCTCCCACCCCATGGCCTCACACACATAATAGGCCGTTGCCAGAGGCACGATGATGGCACCAAGCAGGGACGCATTTGCAAGGCTCAGGGCAAAGAGGGCGGTTGCGTATTTACCTGCGAATGGCCTTAGTGCTATGGCTGCCTCGGATGCCTCGTTTATCCTGATACCATTGGGGAATAGGGTGGTGGCGCATGTAACGATGATAAAGAAGGCGATGATATCGGTTATCAGGCATCCGACCACCACATCCAGCTTTGAGAACCTGTAGTCCTCCTTCTTTATCCCCTTTTCGGCTATCGAGGATTGCAGGTAAAACTGCATCCATGGTGTAACGGTTGTCCCTATTATGGCGATGGTGAGCATGATAAATTCGGATTCCCACTTTATTCTGGGGATGAGTGTGCCCTCCAGTATCCTGTTCCACTCTGGTTTTGCCATGAAGCCCGAGATCACATATCCAAAATAAAGCAGACACGCAACAAGGAGCACCCTCTCGACGATCCTGTAACTGCCCTTTGTTACGAGCAGCCAGATGCCCAGCGCACCAGCAGGGACCATTATATATTTGCTCAGGCCGAATATCTCCATGCTTGCCGCCCAGCCTGCAAATTCAGCGGTTGTGGTGCCGAAATTGGCTATCATGAGTATTATCATCATGAAGAATGTTATACGAACACCATAGTTCTCCCTTATCAGATCAGAAAGCCCCTTCCCTGTTACCACCCCCATCCTTGCCACCATCTCCTGTATCACTATGAGGGCCACGGTGGTGGGTATCAGTGTCCAGAGGAGGAGGTAGCCATAGCGTGCGCCTGCAACAGAGTAGGTGGTGATACCAGGGGCATCATTGTCGATGGAGGCCGTTATTATCCCAGGCCCTATTATTGCGAGCATGAGTACTATATTCTTCCATCTCCTCATACACTCCTCCTCTTCCTTGATGGTGATGGCAGGAGGATATCCATGATATCATCAATGGTGACTATCCCGAGGAGTTCCCCCTCTGATCCCACGACAGGGATGGCAAGGAGGTTGTACTTGGAGATCATCTCTGCAACCACGTCCTGATCAGCGTCAGGTGTGACGGTCTTCAACTTTGTCTCCATGATGTCTGCAAGGGTGACATCAGGGGAGGACAGGAGCATGTCCCTCAGAGAAGTGACACCTATCAGCCTCTTGTCTTCATCAATCACATATATGTAATAGACGATCTCTATCCCGTGGGCATCTATCTTGAACCTCTCGATCGCCTCGCCGACCTTTATATCAGGTGGATAGGCGATGAACTGGGTGGTCATGAGGCCACCTGCTGTATCCTCTTCATGTGCGAGCAGTTCCTGTATGTCCTCTGCCTCGTCCTTTGTGATGGACTCCAGTATCTCCTTTGTCTTCTCAGAGCCAAGCTCCGACAGGAGGTCTGCTGCCTCATCAGGTGGCATCCTCTCCACTATGTCTGATGTGTGTTCCATATCAAGGGCATCGATGATCGATTTCTTAACACTGGACTCGAGCTCATGGAGTGTCTCAGCCGCTGTGTTTGGGTCGAGCCCCTTAAAGAGTGCCACGCCCTGCTCATGCGGGACCTTATTGATGAGGTCTGCTATGTCAGCAGGATGGAGGGCTGATATCATCTGCCTTGGAACGGTGAGCGAGATGGTGGTGAGCTTTGGCTCAAGGGGCTGGATGTAGTTCCATGGTATGAGGTTATATGGAAGGTTCTTCCCAAAGAGCCTGTAGAAATTTGCGCCCTTCTGTTCCACGCCGAGACGCCTCAGGATGCCCCTTATCCCGACATCCACGGCAACAAGGCAGGCCTTATTGTTTATGCCCTCAAGCTTTATATCATTGACCCTCACGACCTTGACCCCATTTGCATCGACGATCTGCTTATCGAGTATGTCCCTTACGATCAGCAGGTCAGCCTCTGACGGCGTGTATGGTTTGATCTTCTGGGCATAGACCCGTGAGGATATAATGCGCTTGTTAAATATTCCCACTGACTCCCATTCAAGCCTATAGAGGGCCTTACGATGCTCCAGTATAAGGGCAGAGACCACTGGCAACTGTTTGCCCTTGATGACGATAAAGTCCTTGAGCCTGCCTATTTCGTCCCCTCTTGGGTCAAGGACAGGCTTTTTGAGAAGCTCGCTGACGAAGAGTTCACCAAAAAGGGGCATCCCTGTGCTCCATTCTCAGGGTTTTAAAAGAATGTCAATGTTGAAGTATACATGACAGAGGTCTGTTTCAACAAGGGGGGAATCCTAAGGGGTGAATGGTATGCTGATATTTTTCGTAATCCTCAATCGCTCAGCTCTATCTTTACATCCTTACCCAATGCCCTGACTATCTTCTTCAACACGATTAAGGAGATGTTTTCCTTCCCATTCTCGATGCGGGAGATCAGTTGTTGAGAGACCCCTAATTCCTTTGCTAATGCCTTCTGTGACAATCCCTTCTTCTGCCTGATATCTCGCAATTTCTGGCCAACCTCCCTACATATATCATCCCTGAACCCTGTCCTTCTCTCCCTCAAGGAGATGCCCTGTCCTTTATATCTTTCTTTCAGCTTTTCAAATATCGCCTGCCAGAAGACTATCCTCCGGCTCTGCCACCTGTCTTTGCTCATCCTTTTCTTGATCTCTGCCCATCGTCTGCAGAATGTAATGGGGTCTAAATACTCCTTAAACACCATCCGAGGCTCGCTGTTGCGGGCCAGGAGCAATGCAGCGAGTGGAATGAAATCCCTGTGGTCAGGATTTTTTAAGATCTTCTTTGCCTCGGAGATATTCAGTTCCCTGTCCCAGAGCCAATTTTTATTCATATACCTTCTATCTCCCTCTCAATGATTCTGTCCACTTCCTCACGAAGGTGTCTCTCCATGCTCCTGTAATCAACCTTCTTGTCTGTCTTGAGTCTCGGTATTCCATCAATAATGGCCATCCTGTCATATGTCCTATACCAGGTTATTATCCCTTCTTTTATTACAGGGCTGCCGTATCTATCCACAAATTCACAGAGGGGCATAAAGGTATGAGAGAGAAAATAAAGATCAAAGAAGTCCTTTGCCTCTGTCCTGCCCCCAGCAAGTCTCTTCCTCCATGTATTATTAAACACAGGCAATGTCCCTATGAGGGCATGAATCTTTCTCAGATAGATATCCTCCAATGAGAGAACCTTGATCCCGTCCACAATCTTTGGCTCTTTTATAAGACCAAAGACATCCTCTATAAAATCTATCTTGAGTGTGCTCCTTTGGGTAAAATAAATATAATAAACAACCACCCTGGCCCTATCTCTCTCTAAGCTCTGCGCAGCAAGCTCTATATCCTTCCTGAGTGTGGTCTTCAGGTGAGAGGCTATCTCATCTATTCGTTTATATGAAAACCCAGGGGTAAAGAAGTCTAAATCAATGGAGACCCTGTGATGAAAATAGAAGAGGGAGAGGGCTGTGCCTCCGCCAAGATAAAAATCATCTATTTTATAGGAGAGGGTTTTTAAGACCTTATCCTGATGCTCTAAGACTTTGTCTCTTCTCATAGGTCAATGATACAACAAATATGTTGTATTGTCAATATAATTACAACTTATAAGTTGATATGGTTTTCGGGGTTTTGATTATCTAATCCTGTAGGCCCTGTTGGTGATTTTAATCTTTCCTTCTAATCCCTCTGTTAAATAAACCCTCTTATTGATATCAACGATCACACCGTCAACACCAAGCGACTCAAGGAGGGTTATTGCCCTCTCTGGGGGGAAGATGAACATGGCAGTTGAAAGTCCATCTGTCATAAAGCCCCTGTCTGCGATGACAGAGGCACTTATTATCGACGATTCCGAGGGATAACCTGTCTTCGGGTCGATGATATGATGATATCGTTTCCCATCCTTTATAAAGAATCTCTGATAATCCCCTGATGTTGATATGGCCATATCACGCAGGTAGAGGGTTGCGAAGACGCTGTCAGGGTTGTCATCAGGTGGCCTCGGATCCTGTATGCCTATATGCCATGGCTGGCCGTTTGGTCTGAGGCCAAAGCCCCTTATATCACCTGCAACCGCAACAAGTGCCGCCTTTATGCCCATCCCTTTTATCACCTCTATGGCCCTGTCAGCTGCATAGCCCTTTGCAATCCCTCCAAGGTCGAGCTCCATGCCCCTGACCTCAAGATAGACCTCTGAGTCCTCTTCATTGATCCTTATCTTTCTGTAATCTATCAGTCTGAGGGCCTCCCTGATGGCCTCCTCAGAAGGTATGGTCTCTGCCCTATCCTGCCTCGAAAAACCCCAGAGTCTTATAACAGGGCCTATGGCAGGATTGAATGCACCGCCTGTGGCCTCTGATATCTCTATTGCCTTCTTTATTATCTCGATGGTCTCCCTGCTGACCTTTACAGGCCTTATTCCGGATGACCTGTTGATCCTGGATATCTCACTCTCAGGGGAGAAGTAATTGAGCAGATGCTCGAGCCTCTCTATCTCATTAAAACCGGCATCTATTGCCCTGAGGGCCTCCTCCTCTGAAGGGCTCACCACCGTTATGGTGGTGATGGTATCCATTACAACACGGCTCTCCCTGTAGAGCCTGTCCTGTTTGATACAGCCAGAAGGCAAAAGTGAGAGGCAGAGGACAAGAAGCAGGAGGCCAAGTTTTGATCTGCCCTTCATGCCACCGCCTCTTTGAGGGAGAGCTTCTTCTTTAAGAATGCACCTGTGAATGATTCAGGGTTCATGGCCACCTCCTCAGGCGTGCCTGTTGCTATCACCCTTCCCCCATCGTCTCCACCCTCTGGTCCGAGGTCTATTATATAGTCAGCACATTTTATCACCTCAAGGTTGTGTTCGATCACGATCACCGTGTTTCCGGCATCAACAAGGTCGTTCAGGACATCAAGGAGCTTCTGGATGTCGAAGAAGTGGAGGCCGGTGGTTGGCTCATCAAGGATGTACAGGGTCTTTCCTGTCGCCTTCTTGCTGAGCTCCCTTGATAGCTTCACCCTCTGGGCCTCACCCCCTGAGAGCGTTGTGGCAGGCTGTCCGAGCCTTATATAGCCGAGGCCGACCCTCTCAAGGGTGGAGAGTTTGCCCTTTATAGGTGGTATGGCACTGAAGAAATCGAGTGCCTGTGAGACGGTCATATCTAACACATCTGATATGTCCCTCCCCTTGTACCTTATCTCCAGTGTCTCCCTGTTGTATCTCCTCCCCTTACACTCCTTGCACGGCACATATACATCAGGCAGGAAGTGCATGGATACCTTTATAAGGCCATCACCCCTGCAGGTCTCGCACCTACCACCAGGGACATTGAAGCTGAAACGGGAGGACCTGTAGCCCCTCACCCTTGCCTCGGGTATTCGTGCGAAGAGGCCCCTTATGAATGTAAACACCCCGGTATATGTTGCGGGGTTTGACCTTGGTGTCCTTCCAAGTGGTGACTGGTCTATATTTATCACCTTATCTATCATCTCCGCACCTATAATGCCCCTGTGTCTGCCAGGTGTGTCATGCGAGGAGTATAGCCTCCTTGCAAGCGCCTTGTATAGTATCTCGAGGATCAGTGTGCTCTTGCCCGATCCAGATACCCCTGTGACACATGTAAGGACACCCAGGGGGATCTCGACATCGATGTCCTTCAGGTTGAACTCCCTGGCACCGAGTATCTTCAGGACACCCTTTGGTCTCCTCCGCCTCTCAGGCACAGGGATCTCACGCTCATGCCTCAGATATGAGCCTGTGAGTGAGGCAGGTGTGTTTATTATATCTGCCTGACTGCCCTGGGCCACCACATAGCCACCGTCTATGCCTGCCCCTGGCCCCATATCAATGATGTGGTCTGCCCTCCTTATGGTCTCCTCATCGTGCTCAACCACTATGACGGTGTTGCCCATGTCCCTCAGACTGCACAGGCTATCAAGCAGCATGTTACAGTCCCTTGGGTGCAGTCCTATGCTGGGCTCATCAAATATATAAAGCACCCCTGTCAGTGATGAGCCGATCTGGGTTGCAAGCTTCGTCCTCTGTATCTCACCACCCGAGAGTGTCCTGACAGGTCTGTCAAGGGTGAGATAACCAAGACCGACCTTCTTCAGGAAGAAGAGCCTCTCCCTTATCTCTTTTAATACCTTCGAGACTATCGCATACTCCCTCTCTGAGAGTTCAAGGTTCTCAACGAACGAGAGGGCGTCCTTGACGCTCATTGATGATACCTCTCCTATATTCAGGCCGCTGACCCTGACACCCAGTGCCTCGTCCTTCAGTCTCAACCCATTGCAGGAAGGGCATTTCTCAAACTTCGTGATCTCCTCTTCCTCATCCTCTATGTCCTTGAAGCCAAGTCCATTACACCTTGGACACGCCCCCTGTGGGCTGTTGAACGAGAAGAACATGGGGTTTATCTCAGGATAGCTGATGCCGCATTTTGGGCAGGCGAGCCTTGAGCTGAAGAAGATATCCCTGTCCTCTTCTATAACATTTATTATAACCACATCGGTGAAGGTGAGTGCGTGGTTGACAGCGATTGATAGGTGTTTATCAATACCTGGTTTTATGACCAGCCTGTCGATCACTATATCGATATTATGCCTCTTGTGTTTGTTCAGCCTCACCTCTTTTGTGATATCAACAAGCCTCCCGTCTATCCTTGCCCTTATAAAACCCTTTGTCCTCGCCTCATGGAGCTCCTTCTTATGTTCTCCCTTCCTCCCCACAACGACAGGTGATAGCACCTGTATGCGAGTGCCCTCTGGCAGGGAGACTATGGAGTTTACGATATCCTTCAGACCCTGGGTGGTTATGGGATCCCCGCATTTATAACAGATCACCTTGCCGATCCTCGTATATAAGACCCTCAGGTAGTCATAGATGTCTGTTATCGTGCCAACAGTGGAGCGGAGGCTCCTTGAGATACCCTTCTGTTCCACTGCTATCGAGGGAGAGAGGCCCTCGATGGAGTCCACATCCGGTTTCTGTAACTGCTCAAGGAACTGCCTTGCATATGCCGAGAGGCTCTCCACATACCTCCTCTGACCCTCTGCATAGATCGTGTCAAAGGCCAGCGAGGACTTTCCAGAACCAGAGGGGCCTGTGATCACGGTAAGCCTGTCACGGGGTATCTGGAGGTCTATATTCTTGAGGTTATGGACCCTTGCGCCCTTGATTACTATACTGTTCAGCAAATCGCCTTCCCCTGAAAGAGGTTCAATCTTAAATATAACCCATAAGGGTTGGAGGATGTCAAATAACGAGGAGGGGAGGTGGTAATGTCAATAGTTTTGTGTAAATTCTTTTAAGGGTTTTCTCCTCCATTGATCATTTAAGTGACTTATTACTGCATATACTATCCTTTCTATACTCT
>MTOQ01000083.1 GCA_002011735.1 Nitrospirae bacterium JdFR-81
AGAGTATAGAAAGGATAGTATATGCAGTAATAAGTCACTTAAATGATCAATGGAGGAGAAAACCCTTAAAAGAATTTACACAAAACTATTGACATTACCTATAAAACCCACATCCTTTACATATCCTGATCCGAATCCTTATAATATCAATTCAATTCGAGGCCTTCTCATTGTCGGAGTCTCTGATGGATATTATCGTCTGCATAAAACAGGTGCCTGACACCTCTGAGGTGAAGATCAACCCAGAGACCAACACCCTCATAAGGGAAGGGGTTAAGAGTATTATCAACCCCTACGACCTCCATGCACTGGAGGCAGGGGTGCAGATAAAAGAGGCCGTCGGTGGCAGGGTTACGGTCCTGAGCATGGGACCACCACAGGCTGAGGAGGCGCTCAGGGAGGCGATATCAAGGGGTGCTGACGAGGCCGTTCTTTTGACCGACCGCGCCTTTGCAGGCTCTGATACACTCGCAACCTCTTACACACTTGCAAGGGCGATTGATCATATAGGGGCAGACATCATCCTCTGTGGCAAGCAGGCGATTGATGGTGACACGGCCCAGGTAGGACCTGAGACAGCCGAGTTCCTGAACATCCCCCACATATCGTATGTCAGGAAGATCGAGGAGATAAGGGATGGATATATCAGGGTCGAGAGACTGATGGAAGAGGGTTATGATGTGGTCGAGTCCTCGACACCTGTATTATTGACGGTTGTGAAGGAGTTGAATGAGCCAAGACTGCCTTCACTAAAGGGAAAGATGGCTGCAAAGAAGGCACAGATCAAGAGGCTTGGACCCTCTGATATAGGGGCTGATGAGGCCCGCATAGGGCTGAGGGGCTCACCCACCCAGGTAAAGAATATATTTGCCCCTGAAGCAAAGACAGACCGCAGGATATTCACAGGCACGCCTGAGGAACAGGTCGATGCATTGATACAGGAGCTCAGGGGGATAAGATGTATATAAGGGTCAACAGGGATAAATGCACAGGCTGTGAGGAATGCCTTAACTCGTGCCCTTATGACGCTATAGAGATCAGGGAAGGCAGGGCGTTTATAAACGAATACTGCCAGATGTGCAGGCTATGCCTCGATGTATGCCCTGAGGGGGCCATAAAAGAGGTGATGGAGGAAGGGGAGAAGGCCGAGGCGATATCAAAGGATGATTACAGGGGCGTGATGGTCTTTGCAGAACAGAGGGACGGAATGCCTGTAAATGTCGCATACGAGCTGATAGGTGCAGGCAGGAGGCTTGCCGATGAACTGGGCACAGACCTCTCGGCCGTCCTCCTGGGCAGTGACGAGGCCTCAGCCATTGAGCTCATAAGATGGGGGGCCGACAGGGTCTATCTATGCACTGATCAGTCCCTGAGGGTGTTCAATGACGAGCTCTATACACACCTCTTATCAGAGCTGATAAGGGAACGCAAACCCGAGATAGTGCTTGCAGGAGCAACACCCATTGGAAGATCATTCATCCCAAGGGTGGCTGCCAGGCTGGGGACAGGCCTGACGGCCGACTGCACATCGCTCCAGATAGAGAAGGAGGACAGGGCACTCCTCCAGATAAGGCCCGCATTTGGCGGGAATATCATGGCCACAATAATATGTCCTGATCACAGACCCCAGATGGCCACCGTTAGGCCACGGGTCATGAAGAGGGGAGAGTATAAAGAGGACAGGGAAGGAGAGGTGATAAACATCGACCTGGACCACACCACTACCAGGACAAAGGTGATCGATACCGTTAAAGAGGTCTCTGATGTGATGGTGAACCTGCATGAGGCCGATGTCATCGTGGCAGGTGGAAGGGGAGTGGGCGGGCCTGAAGGATTCAAGGTGCTCCATGAGCTTGCAAGGGTCATGGGTGGTGCAGTTGGTGCATCAAGGGCCGCTGTGGACGAGGGATGGATACCATACAGCCATCAGATCGGCCAGACGGGCAAAACCGTATGTCCAAGGATATACATCGCCTGTGGAATCTCAGGTGCTGTCCAGCACCTTGTGGGCATGCAATCATCTGACATCATCATAGCGATAAACAAAAATCCCGAGGCACCGATATTCAATGTAGCGACATATGGACTCGTTGGAGACCTCTTCGAGATAGTCCCCCTGCTTACAAGGAAGATAAAGGAATTAAAAGGCATTACAAAAGATTGAGAGGTGCAGGATGAAGATCGCCCTTGTGTTTCCAGGGCAGGGTTCACAGTATGTAGGGATGGGGAAGGAGCTGTATGAGAATTTCCCAGAGATAAGGGAGGTATATAAAGAGGCCTCGGACATCCTCGGCTATGATGTGGCCGAGCTGTGTTTCAATGGGCCAAAGGAGGAGCTTAACAGGACCTCCAGGACACAGCCCTCCATCCTGACCTTAAGCTACGCCATATTCAAACTCTTTACATCAAAGGCCCGCATAGAGCCGTTCTGTGCGGCAGGGCACAGCCTTGGTGAATATACCGCGCTTGTGGCTGCCAGGGTCATCTCATTTGGGGATGCCGTTACACTGACCGAAAAGAGGGGAATGTTTATGCAGGAGGCCGTGCCTGAGGGCGAGGGGCTCATGGCCGCTGTGCTGGGGCTCGAGAGGGAGGAGGTCGAGGAGATATGCGATTCCATAATCGGTGGTTATGTGGTCCCTGCCAACTATAACTGCCCTGGACAGATAGTGATTGCTGGAGAGAGGGTCGCCGTTGAGGAGGCCATGGAGATGGCAAGGGAGAAGGGTGCAAAGAGGGTGGTGGCACTCGCTGTCTCGGCACCCTCACACTGTAAGCTCATGTCAGGGGCATCCGAGAGACTCTCCAAACTGCTTGATGGTATAAGCTTCAGCAGGCCTATCTTCCCCATCGTAAATAATGCCGATGCCCGATTCCTTGAGGATCCAGAGGAGATAAAGGCATCCCTCATAAAACAGCTCAACAGTCCGTTGCTATGGGAGGACTCTATAAGGGTGATGATTGAGAGGGATGTTAACACCTTTATTGAGTTAGGGCCTGGCAGGATACTCTCAGGTCTCATAAAGAGGATAAGGGAGGACATCCGCCTTTACAATATTGAGGATACAAAATCACTTGATGCAACACTGAACGGCCTCCACTGAATCACCCCATGTCTCCAAGCTCATACTGGATGAGGCCCATGGCGGTTATAGCTGCGGTCTCTGCCCTTAATATGCGGGGGCCAAGGGAGGCGGTGATAAACCCCTTCTTAATGGACTGATCAACCTCCTCGTCAGTAAACCCTCCCTCAGGGCCGATCAACAGGAATAGCTCTCCGTCCCCAAGCCTTCTCAATATCTCCTTGAGACCCTTCTGCCTCTCTCCCTCATGAAAGATTATGCCCCTGTATCTCTCCTTCCTGTCTATGAATTCATTGAAATGCAATGGCTCCTCAACCACAGGAATGGTCTCCCTGCCCGACTGCTGTGATGCCGACAGGGCGATCCTCCTCCACCTGTTAAGCCTTCCTGTATACCTTATCTGCGACCTCTCTGTTATAAGGGGTATGAGCCTCTTGACGCCAAGCTCTGTGGTCTTCTGTATAATCATCTCCATCTTCTCACCCTTGGGGATCCCCTGGACTACTGTCACATCCAGTGAGGACTCGGCTGAATGCCTCTCCTCCCTTATCTTCTCAACCACGACCTCTTTTCTGTGCACACCCGTCACCCTGCATATGTACCTCTTCCCAGCCCCGTCAAATATCATGACCTCCTCTCCTATCCTTACCCTGAGGACATTACCGAGGTATCGTGCATCCTCGCCTGAGATCTTTACCTCTTTGCTAAGGAGGGCCTCGGGTGGAAGAAAGAGTCGAATCATTCAACCATCGGGTTACTTTGCCTCTTTATGATTAAAGAGGTGCCTTATCTTGTCCATCCATGTCTCGGATGTGTTCTCCCCGCTTATCTCTGCAAACTCCTTGAGGAGCTCCCTCTGCCTTGGTGTCAGCTTCTTGGGCACATCAATATAAACGGTTATGTATTGGTCGCCCCTTCCATAACTGCCAAGCCTCGGCACCCCCTTGCCCTTTAGATGAAAGACCCTGCCAGAGGGCGTGCCTGCGGGAATGGTGATCTTGGCATTACCATCAATCGTCGGGACCTCTATCTCTGCACCAAGGGCTGCCTGGACGAATGAGATGGGAACCTCGCAGTGCAGGTCATTGCCCTTTCTCTTGAAGAATGGATGGGGCTTAACGGTTATCATTACATAAAGGTCTCCAGGAGGGCCACCATAACTGCCTGCTTCTCCCTCGCCTGTAACCTTGAGCCTTATGCCTGTATCCACCCCTGGTGGAACCTTTAATGTCACCACCCGCTTCTTCTTGACCCTTCCATGCCCCTTACATTCCTTACACGGATCGGTTATGATGCTTCCTGTCCCATTACACCGGCCACAGGTCCTTGATATAGAGAAGAAGCCCTGCTGGAGCCTTGTATGCCCTGCACCTTTACAGGTGGGACACACGACCGGCCCCCTGCCTGGCATCGAGCCTGTCCCTTCGCACACATGGCATGTCTCCCACCTCGGGATGGTCAGCCGCTTCTGTGTCCCGAATACCGCCTCTTCAAGGGTTATCTCAAGGTCATAACGGAGGTCCTGACCCTTTGTCGCCCTCCTCCTCCGCCTCCCTGTAAAGCCTCCGAAGAAATCACCAAAGATATCATCGAATATATCGCTGAAGTTAGAGGCGAAATCGCTGAAACCGCCAAACCCGAAGTCCGCCCCTACGCCCTCTGCTGTCCCGAACCTGTCGTAATTTGCGCGCTTCTCAGGATCACTCAGACAGGCATAGGCCTCATTGATCTCCTTGAACCTCTCCTCGGCAGTCTTGTCACCAGGGTTTCTGTCAGGGTGGTATTTAAGGGCGAGTTTGCGGTAGGCCCTCTTTATCTCCTCCTCGGTTGCATCACGGCTTATGCCCAGGATCTCGTAATAATCCTTCATCACTACTTCTTATCCTGATCGCCCTCTTCAAACTCAGCCTCGACCACCTCTTCCTTCTCGCCACCGGTCTGTCCACCGGATGTGCCTGCCTGTTGCTGGGCACCTGCCGCCTGAGATCTATACATCTCCTCTGCGATCTTGTGCGATGCAGAGGTAAGTTCTGCAATGGCATTCCTTATCTCATTGATGTCATCACTTGTGTCCTTTGCCTTCCTGCATTTCTCAAGGGCATCGTTGATCCTCTTCTTCTCGTCCTCTGTGATCTTATCCCCATAATCCCTGAGGGTCTTCTCAACAGTGTATATGAGTGTATCCGCCTCGTTCTTAGCCTCGGCAAGCTGTCTCTTCCTCCTGTCCTCCTCTGCATGCGCCTCTGCCTCAGCGGTCATCCTCTTTATCTCCTCCTCGGTCAGGCCACTCGATGCGGTTATCCTGATCGACTGCTCCTTGCCTGTGGCCTTGTCCTTTGCAGAGACATGGAGTATGCCATTGGCATCGATGTCAAATGTCACCTCAATCTGTGGCACACCCCTCGGTGCCGGAGGTATGCCTATAAGCTCAAAATGGCCAAGGAGTTTATTGTCTGCAGCCATCTCCCTCTCTCCCTGGTATACCTTGATCGTCACCGCAGGCTGGTTGTCTGTTGCAGTGGAGAATATCTGACTCTTCCTTACAGGTATGGTAGTGTTTCTCTCTATCAGCTTTGTGAATATACCACCAAGGGTCTCTATGCCAAGTGAGAGGGGCGTAACATCAAGGAGCAATACATCCTTGACCTCTCCCTTGAGCACACCTGCCTGGATTGCAGCGCCTGCTGCAACCACCTCATCAGGGTTGACACCCTTTGAGGGCTCTTTCCCGAAGAACTCCCTCACCACCTGCTGGACCCTCGGGGTCCGTGTCTGTCCTCCCACAAGTATCACCTCATTGATATCCTTCGGTGTGAGCCCTGCATCAGCGAGTGCCAGCTTGCACGGCCCTATGGTCTTCTCGATGTGCTCGGCAACAAGCTGTTCAAACTTTGCCCTTGTGAGCTTCATCACAAGGTGTTTTGGTCCGCTTGCATCAGCAGTGATGAACGGAAGGTTAATCTCTGTCTCTGTTGCAGAAGAGAGCTCTATCTTCGCCTTCTCAGCCGCCTCCTTCAGCCTCTGAAGGGCCATCTTGTCCTTGCTGAGATCTATGCCCTGCTCCTTCTTGAACTCATCAACAAGCCATGTCATGATGGAGTTATCGAAGTCGTCACCACCAAGGTATGTATCACCATTTGTCGATTTTACCTCGATCACGCCCTCACCGATCTCAAGGATCGATATATCAAACGTCCCGCCACCAAGGTCATAGACCGCTATCTTCTCCTCCTTCTTCTTATCCAGCCCGTATGCCAGTGATGCAGCGGTGGGCTCGTTGATAATCCTCAGCACATTCAATCCTGCTATCCTGCCTGCATCCTTTGTTGCCTGGCGCTGGCTGTCATCAAAGTAGGCAGGGACGGTGATCACGGCATCGGTAACAGGCTCGCCCAGATAATCCTCTGCGGCCTGTTTGAGTTTCTGGAGGATCATCGCTGATATCTCCTGAGGGGAGTATACCTTTCCATGACACTCAACATGGGCATCCCCGTTTGGTGCCCTGACTATCTTATAGGGGAGCTTCTTCCTGGCTATCTCCACCTCTGGTGAATCGTATTTCCTCCCCATCAGCCTCTTTATTGAGAAGATGGTGTTCTCAGGGTTTGTTATGGCCTGTCTCTTTGCCACCTGTCCGACAAGCCTCTCCCCCTTATCAGTGAAGGCAACAACAGATGGGGTGGTCCTTGAGCCCTCCTGATTGGGGATGATCACAGGCTCTCCACCCTGCATAACCGCGATAACCGAGTTTGTTGTTCCGAGATCTATACCTACAACCCTTCCCATACTATCTACTCCTCCTTATCCTCTGATTTTTCTTCTTTAACCGCCGGCCTTTTGGATACACCGACCAGGGCTGCCCTGATGACCCTGTCCCTGAGCTTATAACCCTTCCTGAACTCCTTCACCACTATGTTCTCCTCCACCTCATCGGTCTCCACCTGCGACATTGCATGGTGCAGATAAGGGTCAAAGGGCTTCCCCTGAGCATCTATACTGACGAGACCATGCCTCTCAAGTATAGTCTTGAGCTCCTTCAAAGTCAACTCAACCCCTTCTGCAAGTGCAGAAGAAGTCTTATCATCCGATGAATGCTGGAGTGCAAGCTCGAGGTTATCGATCACTGTCAGCAACTCCTTCATCAACCCCTCATTGGAATAGTTTATCAGCTCCTCCTTCTTCTTCGCCTCAAACTTTTTATAATTCTCAAACTCTGCATAAAGCCTGAGGTATTTCTCGTTCAACTCTGCAAGAGACCTCTTCAGCTCCTCAACCTCGTCCTTCTCCTCTGCCGGTTTGTGGGCTATCTCCTCCCTGCGTTCATGGCCCAACTCCTGTGGCCTCTCCTCCTTTACTGTCTCCTCCGCAGCCTCCTGGTGATTCTCCTTCCTCTCCTCTGTCATATCACCTCTCCTTTACCCCTCCATCAGGACACGGGTAAGTGTATTTGCCGTCTGCTCTACTATCGGTATAAGCTTCTTATAATTCATCCTTGTGGGACCCAGTATCCCTATAGTCCCTCTGGCATTTACCCTGTCGGTATATGTGGAGGCCACCAGACTCATCTCCTTCATCTGGGGGATTATATCCTCCAGCCCGACCAGCACCTGCAGGCCTTCTGATGCCCTGATCTGGTCAAGGAGCTTCAGCATCAGGTGTTTGTCCTCGATCGCCCTGAGTATGTCCTTGATTCTTTTTATATCCACAAAGTCCGGTAGATTACTTGTACCTGTAAGGCCACCAAGAAGGTCCTCGTCCTCCCTGCTTATTATATCCTTAAAGGTCAAGAGGGCATTTGTTATCAACCTGTCACAGACGATCCTCTCCTTTGATATCTGGGACATTATACTGTCCCTTATCTCCTGCAGGGTGGCCCCGCTGAACCTGTTATTCAGATAACTGGTTATCCTTTCAAGCTGTCTGTGTGAACGCACCCCCTTTAAGGCAACGAACTTGTTCTTGATTATCCCATCCTCATAGATAAGGATACAGAGTGTCTTCTTTCTGTCGTATTTTATGAACCTGACATGTTTCAGCCTTATATCCTCCATGCGTGGAGGCGTCACGATACCGATGTATTTTGTGGCCAGCGAGAGCTCCCTTGAGGTCTCCACTATCATCTTGCTTATATCCTGCTCAATACTCCGCAGTTTCTTATACAGGCTATCAAGGAGATCCTTGCTTGCAGCGTGCTCCTTCAGGAGCACCTCAACATAGTAACGATACCCCTTCTCAGTGGGTATCCTCCCAGCCGAGGTATGGGGCTGGGTCACATAACCAAGCTCCTCAAGCTCGGCCATCGTATTTCTAATGGTGGCCGGTGAGAGGTTGAAAGAGAACCTCTTCGTAACCTTGAATGACCCAACAGGACTGTTAGATACCGTATGGGTCTGAATTATCGCAAACAATACCTTTTCGCTTCTCTCATCAAGTCTCATGGTCATAATAGAATTAGCACTCTCAGGGTTAGAGTGCTATTAATATACCAATAAATATGAACCCATGTCAACACCCCACCACACCCCTGACCCCCAACAAAACGCTGAAAAATCAATGACTTATGTAAACATAAAGGGATGCTATTGTTATCCACTGAGACCCTAACTTAGATAATACCCGTTGTTTAACCTCCTCAGCTTGACTGCCGAACATTAATTATAGCGGTGGACTCGTATATGGTATAATTTAAAACCAAGGCTTTTATCAGAAACAAAAATGTAATAAGCATATAAAAAGTGTCAAAGGAAAAGCTTGCAAATATAGTAATTATAATATTTATTGTAACTTCTCTCTTCCCTATACTGTATGGTGTCATTGTTTATGACAAGCTCCTCTGGTTTGGGTGGAGTGGTTTACTATTCTTTTTTGGTCTTCCTGCCATAATATTGATATTCTTATTGCTACTGCTCAAACTGAAGGGAGAACGTAAAGTCAATATCGTTTTATTCCTGACCTCCACTGTATTCTCTGCTTATATAATAGAAGGGTTTTTAACCATCACAACGCCTTCTGAGCAGAATGTTCGCATAGATGCAAGGTCATATCTTGATGTTGTATTCCAGCTCAGGAATAACGGCAAACCTGCAACACTAAATATTGTACCAGCCTCTTTTCTTGGCTCCAAAAAATTACTTAACGGTAATGAGCGTATTATGCCCTTGGGAGGAGTAGCAGATTCTATTATAGTATTCTGTAATGTCAAAGGAGAATGGGTCATATATGAGAGTGATGAACATGGCTTCAGAAATCCACATGGACTCTATAAAACAGGAGAAGTTCAAATTATAGGGATAGGGGATTCCTTCACCCATGGGATGTGTGTAAAAACAGGAAAGGATATGCTCAGTGTAATAAGGAGATCATATCCAGAGACAATAAACCTGGGCATGCTCGCTAATGGGCCCCTGATTGAATTAGCCTCTCTCAGAGAATATGGAAGGCCCCTCAAACCCAAGATCGTCATCTGGTTTTATTATGAAGGCAATGACTTGGATGATTTAAACAGGGAAAAGGGAGACAGTCTCCTGATGCAATATTTAAACCATGACTTCTCCCAAAATCTGTTTGAGAGACGATCAGAAATCCAGTCATTGCTGATCCAAGATGTAGAACAGAGGATACAGAAAATGAAGGCCTCAGCCCATAAAGCAAGAACACGGGGCTTCAGAGAGTATATGTGGTATTTACGTGGACATCCTGTATTCAAGTTTATCACCTTCAACCACATATTGAGCAGGTTGGGGCTGTTCCCGACCTATGAGGGCGGTGATAAGCCAGCAGACCTTGTATTATTCCGGAAGATTCTACATACAGCACTGGAGGATGTCAGATCATGGGGAGGCAAATTCTATTTTATTTATCTCTGTGGTAAAAACCGTTTTTCTCGTATCGGCCGTCCCAACCCCTACAGAGAAAAGGTAATAGAGATAGTCAGCTCACTGAATATCCCCTTAATCGATACGTGTGAGATACTGAACAAGCAAGCCGATCCTGCCTCACTGTATGAAGGAGGACATTATACAGAAGAGGGATATGCACTTATAGCAGATAATATTCTCCACGCCTTACGGTAAATCTGTATTGCCTATTTATGTATATAATATAAAACGGCACTTTCACGATCTCTCTCTACCTTATAGATTATATCTTTCTTAAACTCCTGATTCTCCACAAATTCCTTTTCGTAATTATTCATGGCGAATAAATATGACCCCTCAACTTCAGGATGCTCATAAAACCACTGGAGATTGTAAACGTGTATGTTCTTTTTGCCCACTATATTCCGCAACCATCTCTCCATAAAATCTCCCTTCATGGTCTTCTGCAAATGCGCCCTTTCAAGGTCACTGAGATGTAACCAAGCCTGATAATCAGAGCTGAGTCCCATCTCGTCATAATCAATTACAATTATCGTAATTTCTTCTTTATTTAGATTTGCAGAGATAAACTCGATCACATCCCTGAAATTCTCCCTGGTTTCTGAAACAACTCTGAGCACTTCCAGTTTATCCTTTACCTTAGAGGTAAAACCATATACCACAAGACCTGCAATAATGAATAAAATAACCAACAGCGCCCTTGAAACACTGGATGGTAACCTGCGCAACTCGCTGTTTAAATCAGACATGATCTCGCTAATAGCAACTCCCACAACAATAGCAACGCCAAAGGATGCATCTGTAAGATAAGTCCGTGACATAAACTCTATCATTATAAAACCAGATAAAGCAACAGCAAACCATATGATAGCAAATGAGACCCTAAATCTCTTTAATATCAGTGGTACAAAACCGATGAACAAGGCTAATAATGCCACATCATGAAATGGCCTCAGAATCAAGGATATGAGCAGTGCTAAGATTACTGGCACATAGAAGCCCCTTACGGCATCCTTACCACCTTTTCGGTTGAAGAGATCCTTTAAGATGAGATAAAAAGTGGAGATCCAAATCAGGATACCAAAATATGATAATAGGTGGTCTGCATAGAAATTCCATCTCTCATGGATAAAGATGATCCTTTCCATCAATCCTGATGAGGGCCTAAAACTGAAGGGACTTATTATAACGCCTGTAATGCCGAATAGCCACATCAAGAGGATCACGATAATACTCCCTTTGCGCCTCTCTGAGGGCAAATCTCTCCACTCGGTAAAAAGATAGGTAGAAATCGTGGCAGGAATAATTATTAAAGGGGCCTCTTTTGACATGGACGCAAATAGATAAAACACTATTCCCCAGATAAAGCTGCATCTGCCCTTAATGGCCAGTATAAGAAGAAATAGGGAAAGGTTTAAAAAGAACATCTCAATGATAAAAGTGATGAAAGAGATAGAGAAAGGCACATAGGCAATCCAGAAGAATAATAAGGAATAAGCCAGGAGCGAGAAGATCGCAACCCTTCTGTCATATACTATCTCGACCAGTTTAAAGAAGACAACAAAGGAGAAGCCATACAACAGTAGATTGAAGATATAATATGGAAATGGATTTACGCCAAAAAGATGGAATTGTATCCACTGGACAAAATGCACCATGGGCCGATAGTGGTTGAACACAAGATTCTCAGGGTTAAAGAATCTAAATGGACTGTTGTCATTGGCAACCACTTCAAAGTGGCGTGTGTCGCCATGGCCGAAGTAGGTGGGGAAGCGAGTGCTTATAATCAAAGAGAGGATAACGATACACAGAGATAGATATGATATAAAATTTTTTGTGATGTGTATCTTGATATGTTCCAGACGGTCTGTTATCATTAAACTATCTTTTAATTATTCCACCTCGTCTGGTAAATTTAGCAGTATAGATACCACTTACAAGGGCCAGATATTGTGGGCATAATTATTAACACAAAAAATTTTTATTATAACAGGATCTCAACTCTTGGTGATCTGCCGGTAAAGAGAGATCATGTTAATTATAATTTATATTATTCGGCATAGTCAAATAAAAAGAACAATTTAAATCATGAAATGCAGGTTGTGTTTTACACCACTAAAAAAGATCCAGGCAGAGAAAGAGGAGCTTTCGGTTGAAGATTTTTATATTACCAAAAAATCTTCGAAGAGAGTGTCATTAATCATATGCAGAAACTGTGGACTTGTTCAGGCAAATGGGCTTATCCCCCCAGAGAAACTGCTTGAATGTTATCAGAGAGTCGAAGATCTGGAGGTGGAGAAGGAATTTTTGGGAAGAAAATTAGCCTTTCGCAGAGACATCCTGAAATGCCTCGCTATAATTAATAAAAGGATAAACAGTATCCTGGAGGTGGGTGCATTTACAGGCATAGCCGCTGAGGCGATCGGTGAAGTATTACCAAAGGCAGACTATCTTGGAATCGAACCAAGTTCATGGGCATGTGGGGTAGCCCAGAAGCGCGGCAAGAATGTCATCCAAGGCAAGATAGGCGATCCCATAGACAGGATTTTTGATTTAATCTTCGCCTGGGATGTCATCGAACACCTGGAATATCCACACGATTTTTTTAAGTGGTGTAATGACTTAACAACACAAGGTTCTTATCTTTTCATAAATACACCCAATTGGGAATCGGGGTTACATAGGGTGTTTGGCAAGAAATGGTGGTTTATAGAGCCGATGCACAGGACATATTTTACTCCCAAAACATTAACATTAATTGCCGAACAACACCAATGGAAGATGATAAAGATCTGGCGTCATATGAAGATCGTATCCATGCCTTATCTGATCCACCGTGCAGTAAAGGAATATCTCAATTTAGATATAAATATCCTGAGGCGGTTACCGCATGTAAAAGTCTCGTTATATATAGGGCAAATGAGTGTATTGCTCAAACGAGCATAAAAGGAAGGAGCAAGGAATGATCCCAGTTTCTGAACCAAGACTCGATGGTAAGGAGCTTGAGTATGTAAAGGATTGTGTAAAAAGTAACTGGATCTCCTCTGTAGGTGAATATGTTACAAGATTCGAGAAGATGTTTGCACGGTTCTGTGGCACCTCTTACGCATTGGCAACATGCAACGGAACCACAGCACTACACCTGGCAATGGTCTCACTTGGTATAGGCGAAGGAGATGAAGTTATCATCCCTGACTTAACCTTCGTTGCATCTGCCAATGCCATCACATATTGTGGAGCCAGACCCGTCTTTGTAGACGTAGACCCCACAACCTGGACCATTGATCCATCCAAGATCGAACAAAAAATCTCGAAAAGGACAAAGGCAATAATGGTTGTCCATTTATATGGTCATCCCTGTGACATGGACAAGATAATGAGGATAGCCCGTAAATATAGGCTCAAGGTCATTGAGGATGCTGCAGAGGCACACGGTGCTGAATATAAAGGGAAGAGAGTTGGAGGTATTGGTGATATAGGTGCATTCAGTTTTTATGGAAACAAGATTATTACAACCGGCGAAGGTGGAATGGTTACCACAAACAAAAGATACCTCTATGAGAAGATGAGACTCCTTAGGGATCATGCAATGAGCAAAAAAAAGAGATACTGGCATACAATGGTAGGCTATAATTACAGGATGACCAATCTACAGGCCGCAATAGGTGTGGCACAGATGGAGCAGATAGATAAATTTATCGAGATCAAACGCAGAAATGCTGAGTTATACAATACCCTCCTCAAGGATGTAAAAGGTATCACCCTGCCAGCGGAAGCCAAGGGTTGCAAACATGTCTACTGGATGTATAGTATCCTTATAGAGAAGGACTTCGGTATTTCAAGGGATAGAGTAATAGCAAAACTGAAGGAGCATGGAATTGATACACGGCCATTCTTTCATCCCGTGCACAGACTTCCCATGTATAGAGATAATGGTTCTTATCCGGTGTCTGATAATCTCTCTTGTAAAGGTATAAATCTACCATCCGCAACAACACTTGGAAGGGCCGAGATAAAAAGGATATGTAAAGTCATTAAAAAGATAAGCAGGGCATGATTAGAAGGATGATTCAGTCTGATTCGGTTCATGTTGCCAGTATCCATTATGAGGTACTGGCAGGTGATTTTTTACCAAGCCTTGGCAGGTCCTTTTTAAGATCTCTATATGAATGTATATTTGACCTGGATAAAGGTTTTGGATTTGTGTCCGAAGAAGATCAAATGGTAATAGGAGCTATAGTAGCAGTTGAAGATATGGACCACTTTTACAGAGACATATTTTTAAAATGTTTCTGGACACTAACATCCAAGGTCATCCCCCCCATTTTAAAGAGACCATTGCTTATTAAACAATTACTGGAGACCTTATTGTCTTCACATACACGAAATGAGGGAAAAGATGTTAAGGCTGAACTTTTGTTTTTAGGCGTATTCAAGCCCTATCAGCGCCGTGGAATAGGAAGAGGATTGTTAGAGGAGTTGAATAAAGAATTTAGCCTTCGTGGTATTAAAAGGTATGTTGTGAGGGTATATGCAGACAATAAAGGGGCGAATAATTTTTATCAGAAGTCTGGTTTTAAATTGCAAAACTCATATACTATGTATGGGCGAAAGTGGAACCTATATCATTACCATATAGACATATAAAAGTGCGATCATCCATTATATTACCAACATACAAAGAGAGAGAAAATATTGTTGAATTAATCAACACAATAATCAGGATATTGAGAGACGAAGATGTGGCATTTGAGATCGTGGTGGTTGATGACAATAGCCCTGATGGGACAGCAGAGGCAGTGAGAAAGGAATTCGGTACCGACAAGCGTGTCAGGCTATTTGTGAGAAATGATGAGCGAGGACTCGCAACCGCGATAAGATACGGAATAGAGAGATCAAAAGGTGATATTGTAGTAGTAATGGACACAGACTTTAATCATGACCCGCGAATGATACCCCAAATGATCGAGCTTCTAAAATATTACGACATGGTTATAGGTTCTCGATTTGTGCTTGGTGGAGGCATGGAGGACCGCTTTCGATATTATTGTAGTGCCATATATACGATATGGCTCAGATTCTTTCTTGGTATACATATAAAGGACAAGTTAAGTGGTTACTTCTCCATAAAAAGGGAGGCCCTAAACAGCCTGGATATGGATTCTATATTTCAGGGATATGGCGATTATTTTATGAGACTATTGCTAAAGGCACAAAAAAGAGGGTTCAGAATGTTAGAGGTTCCGACATTTTATAGATTGCGTAAGGCAGGGCATAGTAAGACAAACTTTATAGAGGTGTTATATAAATATACTATATCAGCTATAAGGATATTCTTCTCCAAAGATAGATGGTAGACTCTTCTTTTAACTGTCTTTGTTAATTATTATGTCGAAAGATAAGATATTTATACTACTTGGTATAATTGTCATGGGGGCATGTCTGCGATTTTATGGATTGGACAGACAGCCCCTATGGTTTGATGAGGTATTTGAGACAACTTCTTTCCAGCGTCAGTTTCTCCATGACAGGACCATGATAACACCAAGCACACCACCGCTCAATTCTTTCTTTGTTTATCCAATTACAAGGATATTCCCAGATAATGACCTTGCCCTCAGAATGATCCCTTTTACCTTTGGTGTAATAAGTATACCACTGTTATTCCTGTTAGGCAGAAGAGTGATTAACGAAAGAGCCGGCCTTATAGCCTCTTACCTGCTCGCTATATCCCCGTTTCATATATGGTATTCCCAGGAAGTGCGGATGTATGCATTACAATGGATGTTGGCGCTTATATCGCTGATCTTCTTCTTCAGGGCACTTCAGGAACGGAATTATATCAATTATATCGGATATATCGTAAGCACGGTCTTGGGATTATACACTTTACAACTCGCGATATTCCTGCTGGTCATCCAGGGTGTGTATCTCCTGCTATTCTTCAGACACCACAGGGCAAGACTATCGGTATGGATATTTGTTTTTACTATGGTAGTCCTCCTTTATTCACCGTGGATAATCTATCAGTTACTCTATTTAACAGACAGAGGCACTTCGTTTCCAAAAGAAACAAATCTATTAACTTTCATTCCTTATACTTTCTTCAGTTATTTTGCAGGCTACAGCATTGGACCATCTTTGAGAGAACTACACTTAAATCCTTCGATCAAAACCATAAAACCCTACATACCTATAATCACCCTTTTGATGTTGTTATATAGTTTAATATTTTTATATGGCATATCTCGATTAACGAAGGATGTGCCCAAATTGATATTCATTTTATTGCTCTCCACTGTCCCTATCGTCGGTCTCTTAACCCTCATCAAGGTTGTCCCCAAGATGTCCTATAATGTTCGCTATACAGGGATAGCCCTTTTTGGGTTCATCCTTGGGATTTCAGAAGGCATAGAATCTCTTATCCAAAAAAAAGAGGGGAAACATAATAAGCTCATAGCAATGACCATTCTTTGCATGATGACAGGTCTCAGTGGCTATTCCTACTGGAATTATCAGTTTAATCCAGAATATCATAAAGAGGATGTGCGAACTGCCGCTTCATACATTGAAGAAAACAGGGAGGAAGGAGACGAGATACTGGTGATTACAAGCACCTGCGCAATAACCCTCAATCGTTATCTGGATAAGGATCATCGCAGTATCGGCTATCCTCCACTCGATACAAACAACAGAGACGAGGTGATCAGAAAATTAAGGAGGATAATAGAAGGCAAGAAACGTCTATGGCTGGTGTTATGCAGGGAATGGTATGAGAAGAATTTAACGAATTATACAAAGCAATGGCTTGATACAAATTACAGGGAGATCAAGGAACTACATAGGGATACTGACGAAATCGCCAATTTACAGATATTCTGTTATGATCTTACGAGAGAGAAGAAGACACAGGAATAAAGATAGATGATGAACGCACCACTTATCTCTGTTATCATCCCGGTTTATAATGCAGCACGGACCCTGAGAGAATGTCTTAAATCTATCTTTGCATCTACCTATCAACACTTTGAAGTCCTGATAGTGGACGACCTATCAACAGACGAATCGATAAAGATTGCAAGTGAGTTCCCTTGCAGGATAATCAGTGTAATGAGAAAGAGTGGTCCGGCTGCGGCCAGAAACCTGGGAGCCTACAATGCAAGGGGCAAAATACTCTTTTTTACTGACTCTGATATAATTATTAAAAGAGACACCATTCAGAAAATCATAGAAGCCATGGAAGGCAAGGTTGCGGTAACAGGTATGTATTCAAGGAAACCTTATCTAAAAAAGTTCTTTTCTCTTTATCACAATTACTATGCCCACAGGAGCCAGAAGGAGACAAGCAGTTATACCTTTATGTTTCATACCAGCTGTGGTGCAATCCTTAAAGAGGTCTTTGAAAGGATAGGTGGTTTTAACGAAAACATGAAAAATCCCACTGTAGAGGATGTGGAGTTTGGCTATAGGCTAATGGAAAATGGATATAGGGTATATCTCGATAAAACTATCCAGGTAACCCATTTTACCAATTATACCTTCTCAAAACTTATAAAGAGTTATTTCTATAAGAGTAGAGACTGGGCAGAACTGTTATTCTCAAGAACAGAGCGGCTCTTTAAGAACGAAGGATGGGCAAACTTTAGAAATGTCTTTATCCTCCTTAGTGCTCTCTCTATTATTCCACTTATCCCACTGTCTTTTTATAATAATCTCTTTCTTTTCTTCCTAATCTCTTTTGGTCTCTTCTTTATATATCAGAACACTGAGTTTTATAAACTTATTCTTGAGGAAAATCCAATACTTTTAATCCCAGGAATAATCTTTAATTATTTCGTTAACTTGGTGTTATTTTTTGGCATATGTGCCGGACTCTTAACCGCTCTGAAAAGAAGGTTATAAATGGACTTTGAAGGTAAGATTAAATTTCTGACTAAGGTTATAGGGCACGGCAAAAGAGTTTTCTATAAAAAGGGAGCTTTACCTATATATCTCATCCATTTTGTAACGGAGCGGTGTAATGCAAGATGTTTACACTGTCTTGGAAGCTTCACATCAACAACAAAGAACGATGAACTTACCATTGATGAGATAGAAAGGGTATCGCGCACACTTGGCCCTATATTCTTTCTCCTTCCCACAGGGGGAGAGCCTTTCCTTAGAAAAGATCTGCCAGAGATAATCCGCATCTATTACATGAATAATGCCCTCAGGAAGGTTGGTATGCCAACCAACGGCTCTCTGACAGAAACAGCAGTAAAAGGTGTCAGGAAGATCCTTGAGATAGGTAAGGACCTTCACCTCGGGGTTGATATCTCTATAGATGGCATAGGAGAAGACCACGACAGGATAAGAAATTTTCCTGGCCTATTCGAAAAGGCTGTAACAACATATAGAGAACTGAAAAGACTCGAAAGAGAGTATGACAACTTCAATGTATGCATTGAGATAACAATATCACATTTTAATCAGGATAAATTGATGGATATATATAGTTACTTCCTGAATGAACTGAAGATTGACAACCTTATCATAAGGATTGTACGAGGATCGCCGAGAGACCCGAGGGCAAAGGACGTGGATATTGATAAATTTGAAAAATTTTCAAAAAGGGTTGAAGATGATATCATCACCAAAAGACTCCCTGGATATTCCAATTTCCCCCTGAGTAATTTTGTGATTGCAAGGGACATAATAGGAAGGAGACTTACTATCAAGCTCCTTCGTGAGAGAAAATATCAGATCCCCTGTTATGCAGGGAATCTCACCGGTGTATTGAGAAGTAACGGAGATGTGTATCCATGTGAGCTTTTAGAAGAAAAATTTGGGAATCTTAGAGAAGTAAACTATAATTTTAAAGAGCTGTGGCTCTCAGAAAAGGCCGAACATATAAGAAGACAGATTATAAAGACCAAATGTTTCTGCACCCATGAATGTTTTATTACAAACAACATCCTATTTAATCCATTAATGTTTCCAGCGGTGATTAAGGAATGGATGAGACTAAGACTGCGAAGAAACAACTTAGAGAGGATTACAGAGGCTTAAAGACATTGGTTTCCCTTGTTGTCCCTACATACAATGAAAGAGAAAATATAAAACCACTGGCTGATAGTATCTCTTCCCTGTGTGAAAGTAACTCCCTCCCGCTTGAACTCATCATTGTGGATGACGATTCCCCTGACGGAACCGGTATCGTGGCGAAATCGCTCAATCATAATATACCCATCAAGGTAATCATCAGAAGATGGCGTAGGGGTCTATCCTCTGCAGTGGTTGAAGGCTTTGAGATTGCCGAGGGAGAGATATTTGGGATAATGGATGCAGACCTCAGCCATGATTACAGGATAATCCCAGAAATGGTAAAGGCGATAACCCAAGAGGGGTATGACATTGCCCTGGGAAGCCGTTATATCCCTGGAGGAGGGTTCGACAAAAACTGGCCATTTAAGAGGAGGCTGCTCTCCTATATAGGGACAAAATTTGCCAAAAAACTGATTCCAGTCAATGACCCATTGAGTGGCTTCATGTTATTCAGGAAAGACATCCTTACAGGGGTAAAACTGAATACCTATGGATTCAAGATAGCTTTAGAGATACTTGTCAGAACAAGGAATACAAATATCAAGGAGATACCCTATGTATTTGTAAATCGTGAAAGGGGCAAAAGCAAGATAGGCCTAAGAACGATGCTTGGCTATTTCTTTCAGCTGTGTGAATTGTATATCTTTAAATATACAGGTAAATAAATAAAGATGTCAGCTAAAAGTTATCTCCAGTTATTTAAGGGTGCATTAAAGGCGAGGCTATTCGCCAGGCCATATAAGCTTAACCTCGCCGTAACATATAGATGCAACTCCAGATGTCTGACATGTCAGATATGGAGAGAATATAAGGCCAATCCAGATATACAAAAAGGGGAACTCAGCCTTGAAGAGTTCTCCAAGATATTCGAGAGTATTTCTAACGAAATTAGATGGATAAGCCTGACAGGTGGAGAACCATTTCTCAGGGAGGATTTAATCCAGATAGTAACCACTGCGTGTAAAAAATTCCACAACCTCGCTTTAATAAGCATTCCCACAAACGGGTTACTACATGAGAGGGTCTTGAGATTTATAGAACATTTAAAAAATAGCATGATTGATGGACCTGATATATCCATCTCGTTCAGCATCGATGGACCAAGGGAAATACATGATAGGATCAGGGGTATAAAAGGGGCCTTTGATGCGGTCTGGAAGACCTATCTTGAATCAAGAAGGATTGCCAATAACCATAACAGATTACATCTTCATATTGAAACTACTATCTCCTCCTTTAATATCTTAGAGATAAAACCATTCATTGAGAAAATAAAAAAAGAAGGGCACAGTTTAATAGTTACCATAGCGCACGATGCTTATCTGTATAAGAATACAGGGAATAAGGGTATAACCATCAATCTTAAAGACAAAAATACAGAGGAATTCTTTTACTATCTGCAGAAGCGATATTGCTGGTATAAACCTTCACAGCTTATTAACAGGGCCTATATAAAAAGGATACCAATTTACTTAAAAAATAGTGAAAAACAGGTACTTCCTTGTGCAGCACTGAAAAGTTCATTCGCCATAAATCCCTATGGAGACGTGTTACCATGCCTTATGTGGGATAGGGTCTTGGGAAATCTTAGAGAGCATGATCTCGATACAAACAGTATCCTCCGCTCCAGTGAGGCAAAGGAGACACGAAGATGGATAGCACAATCCCGTTGCCCCAATTGCTGGACACCGTGCGAGGCAGTCCAGACTTTAATACAACATGCTCCTTTGTCTCTTATCGCGTGAGCTTTATGCCCTGTTTATTTTGAATCTATAATCTCGATTGGAGATGCAAGTGTCTGGAAGGTTTTGGGATAACAAAAAAACTGTCATATCATTGACCATAATCCTTATATTAGGCTCCATATTGAGATTTTATGGTCTTGATATTCAATCATTCTGGTATGACGAACTCTTTACCTGGAAGATGAGCAATCAGGATAGTATGAGAGAGGTCATTAACACCGTTCGTCATCATGATGGGCTTCCACCTCTACACCAGTTAATTACATATTTCATTTTAAGATATGTTGGAGATTCCGAATCAATATTAAGATTCCCTTCTGCCATCTTTGGCGTTTTATCGATCCTGGCCATATTTCTCATAGGTGTCCGTCTCTATTCATATAGAGAAGGTCTGATAGCATCTGCTTTTATGGCTGTATTATGGACACCTATCTCCTTCAGTCAGGAATTACGCGCATACTCCATGTTGCTTTTATTCACCATGCTATCAACCTATTACTGGCTATCAATACTATGGGCCTTTAATAACAACACCAGTCCATCTCGCTATTCAATCCTCTGCTACATTATATCATCCACTGTATCATCCTATTTACATTATTTTGGTCTTTACCTCATCCTCCTTCAGGGCTTATTTATAAGCATAGTTTTTATTAGAAAGCAGCGAGTGTGGTCTTATATCTTCTTAATCTATTTTTTGATCTTCCTTATCTACCTACCTTGGCTGCCAGGAATGATGGATCAGATAAGCGGATCCGCCTATAGATGGATACCAAAGCCAGAATTGTTCAGATTTATAAAAAACCACCTGCTATTTCTATTTAATAAATCAAAGATATTAGCCTTAATAGTCCTTCCCATGTATCTCTTTATCTTCGTCCACATCTTTTATAACATCTTAAGAGCCAAAAAATACAATAATATGAGAGAACTTCTGCTCTCTTCTGATATGTTGCTCATTCTATGGCTTGTGACACCATTTATAGGAATGTTCATAAAATCCAAATTATCAACACCTATCCTGACAAATCGTAATCTTCTTATTTCCCTCCCTGCTGCCTATCTCTTGCTTTCTCGTGCTGTTACGCAATTACCCATCAAGCAGAAAACCCAGACAGTCATCGCCTCTGCTATTATCACCATATTCATCTTTCATACTATCTTTATAAAAAATTATTACACTACACCTATGAAAACACAATACCGTGAGGCAGTTGAATTTGTTTTGAGACACGATCATAAGTATAAAGGATCAATTATAACCGCTAATACGGATATGATTGACTATTATTTTAAGTTAATGGGCTCACGTAGAAGGGTTGAATTATCAGGAGATTATTCGACTATCATCAAAGCAATAAAGAGATTAAGACCTAAATACATATGGTATATATGTGGACACTGGTACTGTCCTGATGAAGAATATCTCGAGATGCTGAACAGGGATTACACACTAATTGATCATAAAGACTTCTTTACAGCAGGAGTGTGGCTTTATAGGATTAGATCTTGAATATTATTATGAGTCTCTAAATGAGAACAGAGGCTGTTGATTACAGGATATTCTTTTACCTTCTTTGGTATATAACTTATATCCTCTATCCATCATGGGCCCTGCCTATCTCTACATTAGGCAGGTTCCTTGTTTTTTCAGGGCTGACCATATACTTTCTGATATCTGGTTTCTTATTAACACGATTTTTATCAGCAGCCTCAAAAGGGTTATGGATAAAAACACCCCTACCGAAACCAACAAAACAGACATGGAATGACATCAGGCTTATTGTTATATGCGCAATAGCATTAGGCCTCCACATTTATCCGTTAAAATTCCCTGTTATGATCTTAGGTGATGAGCCTGCACACCTCTTGGGAGGGCTCGGTATCTATATGTTTATAGATAAGGGATGGCAGAATATCTTTGGCTATCCTGTACAGTCCATATCATGGATAGTAGGGGTTACCCTTCTGATTATGGTCATACATCCTAAAGGAGGAAGGATATTTAAGGATCTTTTAAGACGATCATCTGTGACTACAGCATCGCCTTTCTTCATCTTTATAACAATCCCTCTTCTTGTTGCCTACTTCTTTCTACTCCGTGACCTTCCTTATCATCAATTACTCGTCAGATATCCACCGGTATCAAAGATCCTTTACCTTCTATCATACCTTCTTGGAGGCATCACACCAGCTGGCCCGAGAATTATCCAAACAGCATTTTATATTACGGGAGCGATATATCTCTATCGGATCATCATCCTATTCAGGGATAGAGATGTAGCGTTGCTTGGTGCATCCATCTATCTGTTCTCTCCCCTTGTGTTTTATTTTGCAAGCCTTGCAGAACTCGCCTGTGGTGTGGTCTTCTTTATAATAATCATTTCATTCTATTTTCTCAGATCCTTAAAGAATAATAGCTTAAGGGACATCATTATTACCTCACTCCTGCTGAGCACGGGTTTTCTCTATAAGAGGGATATCATGTTGATGATATTTATATGTATTGCATATCTTCTATACAGAAAACCCGAAGAGGCCAGAACATATCTTCCAATGCTCGTGTTATCCATAGTTCCGGTTGTTCCCTGGCTCATCATTGGTGGATTTTTCTCGCTCAGGAACTACGAGTTCACCCCTTCACACCTCGCATCCCTGGACATATTATCTTCATATTTCCTCATGATCCCTCTTCAATCATCCTGGGTGATATTTATTATATTCACTGCCTCGATATTTTATTTTCTCTTCGGCAAAAAAGACGATCTTCGATTATTCCTTTTACTTGTATTTGTTTCATACTATATTTTATATGTGGCAGACGCCACGGTAAGGATACATCGATTCTCAATGGCATTTTACCCCACGATCTCTGTATTCATTGCTATTTTTATAAAAGACGCTGCACTAACAATAAGATGGAGGCATTCTTTCAAATTCATCTTCCTTGTTTTACTATCTTACCTAATCACCATAAGCACCATCCATAATGTACCACCCATGGAAAAAACATTTGTCACATATAAAGATATCAATTCAAGATATTTCCCTGTTGACAAGGCAATGGAGTGGGTCAGAGATAATGTCAGAGAAGGAGAAAAGATTTTAATATTACGAGTTGCCTCTTCCATATTCTACAGGGACAAATACGGGATCGACAAAGACAAGATAATCGACTTCTGGTATGACCTCAGTAAATTTTCAACACCCGAAAAATTGAGGTTATTTTGTAAGGAAAATAATATATCTTATATCATGTTCTCCTATGGAGAGGCATATCCTGTGGATAAGAGGGCAAAGATAATAGAATATTTGAAGGAAAATCCTGAAAAGGACTTCACAGAGATAACCACATATAATATGGACGACAATTATATACACATCTACAGAATCAACGATCTTTCTTGAAGATAAATTATTATGGTCCTTTTCAAGGGTTCAGCCTTTGATCACTGAGAACCATGCTCTTACAAAGCGGTGACCTCTCTATATACCCTTAAGGTTTCATCCGCTATCTTTTCCCAGCTATATTCCTCCAAGAGATACCTTATTTGTCTCCTCTTATCAACCTCATCCCACCTGCTGTTAATAAACTGTTTTATTTTTTCTACAAGTGCCTCTACGTTGCCTGCTTTAAAAAATCTCTCCCTGCTCAATCTTATACACCTGTTTGCCTGGATATCACTGGCAATGCAAGAGAGACCATAGCTCATCGCCTCAAGAAGCGCAATTGGTAACCCTTCATAGAAGGAAGGCAGCACGAATAATCCTGCATGTGAATATAATTCATTTAATGGTTGTCCTGTCTGAAATCCTGTCAGTACAATATCTTTATTCCTTATAGCCTTTTCTTTAAGCTCCATACTATATCTATCCTCATGGTCAGCATCACCAACTATCACAAGCTTCCAGTCCGCAATCTTTAATCTGTTGAAGGCCTCGATTAAATAATCAAAACCCTTCTCAGGGACAAATCTCCCAACGGCAAGGATATATCTGCCCTTTGTAAGACCAAATCTTTTGAGTGCCTCATCACTTTTTGCAGGGATTGGTATATCCACACCATTAGGAATCACAACTGCCTCTATACCATACTTCCTCTTTAATTCTTCGGCTATATTTACTGCAATGGCTATTACCTTATTAGCGAATTTAACCCCCATCGCTTCACAGAACATAAGGAATATCTTTGCTGGCAGGGGCCATTTCTTCCTCTTATAATCTGGTCCATGATGGGTCATAACGACCTTCATGCCCATCATTCTCGCAAGAGGGGTAAGAAGTGAGGGGCCTATGGCATGGATGTGCAGAATATGGGGGTCTAACCTTCTTGCCCTTAAGACACATCTAAATGTATGAACTATTGCCTCAAGATATTTATTTTTAGGGCAACCAACGGTTATTAATTTAATACCATTATAATCTTCTACATCAGATTTTATATATGGCCTCCGTGTAAAAACGGAGATATCACATCCGAGTGGAATAAGATGGGTATATAATCTCTCACAATGTTTCTCAACACCCCCCTGAACCCTTGGAAATCCACGCAGCCCCGTAACCGCTATCCTCATATCTTCTAAGATACAGGAGAATCCTTGCATATGTAAATACATTCATCCCTGTCTACGGAAATACATTCTCCGATAATCCCATCCTTGCATAAATGGCCTTTGTCCCCTAAATAATGAGGAGGATTATAAAAGGAGATCATGATATGATATAATCCTTTTAGTTTTAATTAAAAGGAGAGAAGGGGAGTAGTACAAATCGTATAAAACCAGGGCTCTCTAAAATGGCCAGAAAACCTGCGGTTCTTGGTGGGAAACCTGCTTTTAACAACAAGATATATATAACCCGTCCTGTCGTTCCCACGATGAACGAATTACGCCCTTTCTTAAGCGATCTCCTAAGAAGAAAATGGCTCACAAATGATGGTCCCTATATCCAGAGATTTGAAAGAGAGTTGAGGGCATACCTTGAGGCCCCCTATTGTGCGACATTCTGTAATGGCACCCTTGCCCTGCAACTTACCATTCAGGGCATGAAACTTTCTGGAGAGGTAATCACCACACCATTTACCTTCCCAGCAACTCCACATGTTCTTTACTGGAATAATATTACCCCTGTATTCTGTGATATTGATCCTGAGACATACAATATTGATCATCGCCATATTGAATCACTCATATCCCCCCGAACCTCTGGGATCCTGGCAGTCCACATATTTGGCAACCCCTGTAACACAGAAGAATTGGAGAAGATTGCCCGATCCCATGGGCTGAAGGTAATATATGATGCTGCACATGCATTTGGGGTCAGATTGAATGGTAAATCCATTGCAAGCTATGGGGATGCATCTATGTTCAGCTTTCATGCAACCAAGATATTCAACACCATGGAAGGAGGTGCGGTGGCATGCTCTGATGGGCATCTGTATCAGAAATTACGCGATCTGAGAAACTTTGGTATTAGAGGTGAAGAGGAGATCGTAGATACCGGGATCAATGCAAAGATGAACGAGTTACAGGCCATCTTTGGCCTGATTAATTTAAAGAAGATAGACGAGACGATAAAAAAGCGAAAAAATCTCTTCACCAGATATCTCATGAACTTAAGAAAAATACCTGGTATCAAATTCCAAAAAATCACCGATAAGACCTCTTATAATTATGCATATCTTGTGATAGAGATATTACATGAGGAATTCGGTTTAACAAGAGATGAGACTTTTATATGTTTACGAGAAGAGGGCATCATTGTCAGGAAATATTTCTATCCCCTTTGCAGTGATTATCCATGTTATAGGGGCCTCCCTTCTGCAAAGAGAGAGTTGTTGCCCAATGCAAATATGGTCTCCTCAAGGGTCCTATCCCTCCCCCTTTATTGTGAGATGAAGGAAAAAGACGTGGACAGGATTGTAGAAGTAATCTTTTCAATCCATTACCATGCCGGCAAGATCAAGAAAAAACTCCATCAGGTATAGCGATGTCACTATTACCTGAAAAACCCTTAATACTCGGTGCCGGACCTGCTGGTCTCTGTGTCGGATGGAACCTTGCCCTGATGGGGTTGCCGGTAACGATCCTGGAAAAGAGCGATGAAATCGGCGGACTATCTCTCACATTCCATGATGATGGTTATCTATTGGATCTTGGACCACATAACATCCACACCATCTATCCTGACATCCTGTCTTTTCTTAACAGGGTCCTTGGAGACGATCTGCGTCAACATAATCCAAGGGTAAAGATATTCTTCAGAAAACGACTCGTCTCATATCCTTTAAAAGGGATCTATGTCTTTAAGTCATTGCCTGTTACAACGATTATCCCTGCAGGACTCAGTTTCCTATGGGCAAGGGCCATGATGTTTCTACGCGATCCTAAAAAGGACGACTCTTTTGAGGACTGGATAAAGAATAGATTTGGCAGGATCCTTTATAATTATTATTTTGGTCCGTATGCAGAGAAGGCCTGGAAGGTAAGACCCTCTGAAATATCCAATTATGTTGCAGAGAAAAGGGTCCCTATCTTGAGTCTGAGGGACTATATCCGTGGACTCTTTAAAAAACAACCCAGGCATTTTCACAGTGAAGACTTATCCCAAATAAAGCACTATTATCCCAAAAAGGGGGTAGGACAGATAACGGATTTTTTGTGCAGGGGTATTATAGAGAATAATGGCATAATCGAGAATAATACCAGTATAGTTGCGGTAAATGGCCGAGGGAACAGAATCGAATCTGTAACATACGAGAAGGGGGGGACTATCAAGACAGTAAAAACCGACTTTTTATTTAATACGATCCCGATAAATGATTTCATTAACCTGCTAAAGACAGATGTTCCACACGGGGTAAGAAGAGCCGCCAGTGAGCTGGATTATTGCTCAGAGGTCCTGCTCTACATTAAGACATCCCGACAGAATATATTTGAAACACCCCTTACTTATTTTGCCGACCCAGATATAAAATTCAATAGGGTATATGAAGTAGGCGCATTTAGCAAAGAGTGTGTACCACCAGGAAAATCGGCTTTATGCATTGAATATACATGTAATATTGGAGATGAAATATGGACAGCCCGGGCAGAGGAATTATTTAAGGATGCAATGGATATATTTGAACATTATGGAATGTTGCATCACAAAGAAGTGGAGGGTTATCTTATTAGAAGAATAACCCATGCCTATCCACGGTTTAGAATTGGGTTTGAAGCAAGGCTTAAAAAGATACTCGACTATTTATCCACACTCGAAAATGTGATAACCCTCGGGAGACAGGGTCTTTTCTGCTATGCCAATGTTGACGATGTTCTCTATATGGGATTCAGGGCAACAGAGATGTTAAGTACGATCAGATTAAAGGGTATTAACTATTCAGAGCTATTTCCAAGATATGTATTTTTTTAGACCCGAATTACAAAGAATGGAAATCAAGAAGAAATTATCGGAATGTCTCTATTGTCAACCATGATACGCATACACAGGAGAAGGTTTGAATCGGCAAAGAGAACTCTCGTCTTCCCTGGTGGAACAGAGATAGGATTGGAGATATACAAATCTCTTGTCAATTGCAAAGAGGTAATCCTCTATTCTGCAGGAAGCGATGTTCCAAACCACGCACCCTATGTCTTTAAAAGACATCTCTTTGTCCCTGACATTTACAGTGGTGATTGGCTTGCTGTGCTTAACAGGATAATTGCTGAACATAAGATAGAGTACATCTTCCCGGCACACGATGATGTAATTATAGCGCTCGCCCAAAACGAGGAGAAGGTAAACGCTAAGATTGTATCCTCTCCCCTTGCAACGTGTCAGATCTGCAGGTCAAAATTGAAGACATATGAAAGGTTCAAACATCTATTGCCTGTCCCAAAGACTTTTAAGAACATCTCAGATATTGAATCTTTCCCTGTATTTGTAAAGCCTGACAGAGGACAGGGTTCCATCAACACTTATAAGGCAGTAGATAAAGATACACTCAGGGCATTTCTCAAGATTATCCCTGACCCGATAATCATGGAATATCTGCCAGGGAAAGAATATACCATTGACTGTTTCAGTCATCGTAAATATGGATTGCTCTTTTGTAGTGGTAGAGAGAGGATAAGCATAAAGAGCGGAATCTCAATGGCCAGCAAACCTGTTGAAAACAACATATTTTATGAATATGCGAATATTATCTCCAATGAGCTGGAACTGTATGGCGCATGGTTCTTCCAGCTTAAAGCAGACGGCTCAGGCAAACTAAAATTACTGGAAATAGCCCCAAGAATAAGCGGGACAATGGCAACACATCGAGTCCTTGGTGTCAACTTTCCCCTACTCAGTATATATGAAAAAGAAGGATTTGACATAGAGATAATGATTAACTCATATGAGGTCGAGATAAATCGCTCCCTTCAAAATAGATATAAACACAACATCAAATATAAGAATGTCTATGTGGACCTTGATGATACCCTTATATTAAACAACAGAATTAATACCCAATTAATCAAATTCTTGTATCAATGCCTGAATAATGGCCACAGGATAATCCTGATTACCAGAACCGTCAATGATATAAAAACCGTGTTGGATAAGTTCAGGATAAATGGCCTGTTTGATGAAATCATCTGTCTGAAAAAGGGTGAATCAAAGGCAGATTACATTAAACCAGAGGATTCTATATTCATTGATGATAGTTTCAGTGAACGGAAAGAGGTATTTGAAAGGCTTGGTATTCCGACCTTTGATTGCAGTATGATTGAATTACTTATTGATGACAGGGCATAGAGATGACGAACGATGGGATCAGAGTGAGTCAATTTGATGAGGAATGCTATCTCAGAATTAGAGAAAACATCAGAAGGTTTCTCAAAGAGAGTGCCATAAAATATGACAAAGAGGGGATCCTGATCCTTGATATAGCCCCTCAAATCCATGAGGGTGGAAAGACGTATTTTAAAAAAGCCAAGATTGAAACACTTGATATAGATCCTGACTCAAATGCAACATACATAGCGGATATCACACAGTATAACAGTTTTATAGAAGATGAAAGGTATGACATCGTTATCTGCACAGAGGTTCTTGAACATACATTGAATCCCTTTGCTGCTGTTAAAGAGATCCATAGGCTATTAAAGCCATCAGGGATTCTGCTTTTAACCGTACCTTTTAATTTCAGAATACACGGGCCGCTCCCAGATTGCTGGCGGTTTACAGAACATGGACTCAGGGAGTTGTTAAAAAAATTTACAAACATTAAAATTGAAACATTAGAAACACCAGGGCGTGCATTGATGCCCCTACACTATACAGTCGAAGCTTTTAAAGCCTGACCTTGAAGATAAAAACCTACTTGGATAACGAGGCAATCAATAAAGAGATAGAGCTTACCGGCAGAGTTGATGTCGTCTGTAATCTGTGCCGGTCCAATGAAGCAGAGATAGTAGCCCGGGAAAATGGGTTTAATATATGTAGATGTTTGAGATGTGGATTGGTCTATGTTAATCCTCAGCCAACCCCTCAGGAGTTAGACAATTATTATCGGCGATATTATCCTGAAATCAATGAAAAAACGATAGTTCAATGGTATCAGAAAAAGAGCTTTAATCAGGTGATCAATATCTTGAAAGAGTATCACCCTAATGGAGGAGACCTGCTGGATGTTGGATGTGGTCTTGGACTATTCCTTGAGGAAATAAGACGAACCCAGGATCACTGGAGTTTAGCCGGATTGGACCTGGACAAAAGGGCAATTTCATATGCTACCCGCAGGCATAAGAACATCCAATTTATACACGGTAATATCCTTGATATCTCCTTAATCCAGGATGGGTCTTATGATGTAATAACACTCCTTGCATGTCTCGAACATCTACATGATCCCATGAGGGTATTAGAAAGGGCTTACCAGATATTAAGACCAGGTGGAACCGTTATCGTCAGGGTCCCTTACATCACACCCTGGCTTTACATAAAAAAATATATACCATTCTTACCTGTAAGATTTCAGGCACCCATGCATCTATTCGATTTTTCACCTCGTGTACTTGAAAAGTGTCTGAATAAATCTGGTTACGAGAATATACGAATACTGATAGCTGCTCCAGATATGTATCCAAACGTTTTAATCACGGCCATGATCAAGATCATCAAAAGTGTCTCGATATTAATTAATATCATTAGCAGGGGAAAGTATATCCTTCCCCTAAGTGGAGGACTGGTGGGGATTGGACAAAAGAAGGAGGATCATGAATATCCAGAAGCACAAACTGAGTAAATTTTATATATACAGCACCATTGCTCTCTTGATGATATTAACGGGATATTACTATCATAGATTCTTAAAATACTATGATAAAGATTTCACCCCTGAATTCAATCTTTCTGCCCTTGTAATCTTCGTTATATCAGGAGTTGCAATGATATTTGTCCTTCGCATATTCAAGGCACAAACCAAGATCCTCCCTTTATCGTCCTTTTTTATCCTTACCATAATCCTCTCCCATGACTTTATCGTTCCATATGTCTGTGCAGACTGTAAGATGAACATCCTTGTGGGAGAAAGATTTAGGGAGCAAGGACTTGCACAATTCCTGAGAAATTATCATAAACCCACCTTATACAAGATCAAGAAGTCTCCGATACTTCATGAAAAATTTTTATTGTATGATGATATCCTTGGCTTCAATTATAAAAAATTGATGGAGGATATCGAGGATGAGCCTCCTGACATTATCCTTTCAGAAGATACAAAAGAATCAAGAAGTATCAACTGGAGGATAGGCAAACATTCACCATTCTGGTTTATCGTCATCGGTTTGATAGAACCATTCACAGGAGACGACTATTTCTCCAAGATAATAATACCTGCAAATTTGGTCGCTATCCTTTACCTGATATCTCTTTATCTTTTTCTTGGACTCTTTTATAAAAGAGACGAGTATAAGGACAGGATTTCTATTTTATCTCTAATCCTTCTAATGCCTTCCTTTTTAACCAATGCATCACAGATTACAAATGATCTGGCACTCGGGTTTTTTCTAACATGGGTATTCTACCTTTTATTTAAAAATAATGAAGCAAGGATCCACATATATGATGCAGCAACAGGTCTTCTATATTCTTTGGCGGTTTTGTGTAAATTCACCTCGTTAACCATGATACCGATCATTGTGGTACTATACCTGATCAGATTTAAGTCACGGGCTATTACAAAGCTGGGGCTGTTCTTCTTATGTTTCTGCAGTCTTCCGGCACTTTTGTATAAGGAATTTGGTTATAACATCATCCTGAATGTTATAACAGGAAGTGTGGAGGAGTACACATTAAAGGCCATAAAGGCGGGAACGATATTTAACCCTCGCACTTTCGGATGGTATATCCTCTATGAACAATACCACTTCGGCATCCCGCTGGTTACCCTGCTGCTCACACATATGCATAAAATCAGATATTACGTAACGCGCCAGGAGATATTGATATCGTATATGTTTATTGCCTCCTTCTGGATATTACCTCTCTTCCTCTGGGGTTCTGGTGTATCACGCCACCTGCTCGGATTCTTACCTTTAATGATACCTCTGCTGGCCCACATCTACAGGAATTGTAGAGAAAAGGATAGAATGTTAATATCCACTGTCATATTCCTGCTCCTAAATAATTTACTGGTACTCATACATGAAGGCATCATAATGGCAGGTTTTTATCACGATAATTTCCACACCTCATATTGGATCTATTAGTTCCCTCTTTATCGTTAAGAATCATCCTGTTTTTCTTCATCACTTAAATTCTGGAGTTGATAATCCAATTCTTGAAAATGTCGTGATATGGTGTGAAGAACCAAGCCAAAGAATATTATAAGCACACCACACAGGATCAACCCCACTGATAAAATGGTTGAAGGGATACGATGGATATAGCCGGTTAAAAGGAACTCCCGCATAACCATAATACCAGGGATGAGACCAATAGCTATAAATGTTAATCCCACTAAGCCAAATGCTGTGAACGGTTTATAATCCCTTAATAAGGCAAAGATGGTGTTAAATATTAACAGCCCATCCTTAAATATCCTGATCTTCGATCTGCTTCCTTCAGGTCTTGGCACAAGATCCACTGGCACCTCAAGGATTCGATAACCCCTCTCTATACTCTTCACAGTGAGCTCTGTCTCGATCTCAAAGCCACGACTGAGAAGGGGTAAGTACTTTACAATGCGCCTATTAAATGCCCTGTAACCTGACAGGAGATCCGTAATATTCACCCTGAATATAGTATTAAGTAAAAAGAGGAATATCTTGTTTCCCACCAAACTCAAAGGTTTGAATTCGCTCCTTGACATGCTATGAAGACGGGAGCCAACCACCATATCAGCCTCATCATCGATAATTGGTTTTATAAGCTCATGAACTCTATCCGCAGGATATGTCCCGTCTCCATCCACCATCACATATATATCTGCATTAATCTCCCTGAACATTGTCCTGACAACATTCCCCTTTCCCTGTCTCTTTTCATACCTCACTATTGCCCCTGCCCTCTCTGCTTCAATTGCCGTGTTATCCGTAGAATTATTATCATAAACATATATAGCAGCATTTGGGAGCTGCGCCTTGAAATCGGAGACCACCTTGGCTATAGTCTTCCCTTCATTGTAACATGGTATGAGTACTGCTATTTTATATTCTTTATCCATATCCGAACCTTCTCTTCATTCTTCTTATATCTTCCTTTACCGTTGTTGTATCTCGATCCTGAGTATCCGTGTCAGTGTAAAGGCTATCCAGAAAAGAAATATCGGGACAATGGGCCAGAAATATCTGTTTAAGGCAAACAGGAGTGAATTACCTCCAAATGAAATCAAGGCAAATACAATGAAGGTGTACAGCTCGTATGGAATTTTGCTTCTTCCTACATATGTAGGATATATGCACAACACAGAAAGGACCACAATAAACATATTAGGAACAATGTAAAAATATGTGGATGTCTTCTGTATATCATAAGAGAATGGATAATTAAACAGATATCGACCAATGTTAGCCAACCAGTTTCTGAGATATACTGCAGGTTTATTAATAATATTAATAATCGCCCTTCTTTTAAGCTCCTCATCTATCTGAACAGCTGTAAGACCCTCCATACCCTTAAATATCTCTTTTTTATGTCTTTTAAATACACTCCAATCACCCAGTCCACCCTCAAAATCAGTAGTCATCAGGTACAAATTAATTCCCCCCGATGTCCCCCAGTAGAAGACCTTACCTGTAAGATTATAGGTATAAAAGAGATAAGGGGTACAAAGGAGAAGCGCAAACAGGTAGACTAACACGGTCCTTTTAAAAGCCTCCCTCTTTTTCCATAGATATAAAAATATATATATCACCAGGCTACTCAATATTACATAACCAAAGAATATCTTTGTCAATGCAAGATATCCAAGAAAGATAGATGCTATTAAAATCTGCAGGCCGGGCCTCTTATCTCCACGATATATCCTGCAAAAATGGAATAAGAACCCGCATATCAGAAAAATAGCAAGCTGTTCGGTTAGCAGGCGATGAATGTATCGGAGAAGGGGGAAATATAGTCCTAACACATATGAAAACAATAGCGCAGACCGTTCTGACATATAAAGGCGGAGCGTATAATAAAAGTAAATGATTGCCAGGAACAAAAATACAGCATTCAGAAGTTTTGCTGTTAACCATGGTAGCTTTAATAAAGCAAAGGGCAGTAATACAATGGGATAGCCAGGGCCACTCCATAAACTTATCTTTCCTTCTGGTGAATAAAAACCATGGGAGAGATTGTTGGCAAACTGTACATAACGGGCTTCATCACTTTCAAACCTGTCAACAGATGCTATCAGGATAATAGAAATATAAAGACCCAATAATGGAAGAAACCTTAGTCTCTCCTTCACTATCTCTGATGCTCTTTCTCCTTAAAAAGATTGGATTGTAGTATTTCTTTATATCCCCGCGTGGGTAGACACAGGGACGGAGGCCTGTGGAATAAGACACGCAATTTATTCTTCAAGACCCACATAGCAGGCCTGTAAAGATACTTCTTCATTGCAGGAACAGCACTCCCAACCATCCAGCATTGTCTCTGACAATTTTTAACTGCGTTCCTCACCATCTCGGCACTCTCACTGCTCCATATCTCTTCAAAAGACATAACCTTGATGTTTCCCATCGATAACTTCTCTTCCATCCCATTACAGGCAAGGACATCACCCCACGGATCTATGAAGCATGACTCTGTACCCATTTCGCACCTTAAAAATCTTTCTCCGCCATAGATGTAGTTCATCAGTCCATAATTAAAATATGCCCTGAACCACTTCTTTATAGACCTTGATCTTAGGAGTTCTGTAACAAGCTTAGAAAATTCTTCACATACGGTGTCCTTATCCTGAATCCTGTTATCCCACTTGTGGAAATAATGAGAGTTATGTACCGTTGCTGTTGCAAACTCATAATCAAGGGCATTTGAAAGCTCATAAAGGGGCAAGAGATCCTTACAATTTATATCCTGTACCGTCATGGCAAAACCTATATCCTTTATTCCCATTCTTCTCAGGGTAAGGAGTGTCCTCAGGCCTCTATCGAACCCGTTAGGTATACCCCTTATCATATCGTTTGTCTTCTGAAGCCCTTCTATACTGATCCTTATCCCTGTATCAGGGAATCTCTCACAGAGTTTTACAATCCTCTCTGTAAAATAACCGTTTGTACTGATAACTATTCGCTTTGTCTTCCTTCTTACAACCTCTATGATATCCTCTATATCCCTTCTTACAAATGGTTCACCACCTGTGATATTCACAAATCTGAGACCCGAGGGGATCTTCTCCAGGTCTTCAACTGTTATCTCCTCGCTTGCCCTTGAAGGATTCTGCCAGACATTGCACATATTGCATCTGGCATTGCACCTGTAAGTGACAATTATACATATCTCTTTTGGCTTTAACATATGCCTATTCATTATTTTTAGTTTAATAAATATGTCTACTTTTTACTACTTCCCAGACAGATACCTAAAAAAGCACAGTAAGGATAAAGGAGCGCTGGATTGTTAAGATTACCACCGAATGTATAAAAAAGGATTACCACTGTATATACACCAAGTGCCTTCGGGATTCCATGCCCTGATGCATCACTCCGTTCTTTTATTAATAAAAGCACAAATATCGTTATTATTAGTTCTGCAAAGGCCATCCCTCCGATAATACCCATCTCCGCAAGCAACTGGGGCCACAATTGATCCAGGCTACGAATCTCCCTGTATACTTCGTAAAAATTATATTCTTCATATATCGGGGAATTATACTTATATGCTACATCACCTCCAAACATCCCAGGACCTGCGCCAAGTAATGGATAATCCTTCCAGACCTGGTTTGATATAAACATTGCATACTCCCTGAAAGATAGTTTATTTTGGCGCACAAGATAGGAACCTCTCTTCTGCATCTCTGCTTCTGAGATAGTATCTGTTTTCAAGGATACAACCAGTAATGTTAATGAAATCAATATAATAGACAATATAATACGCCATTTCATTTTATCAAAAGTTCTTGCAAGCATTACAAACAGCAATCCCGTGTATGCAACCCTTGAAATACTCAATAATACTCCCAATGTCAAAAATGCAATGACGAAAGGGTCCTTTTTATTGTAGGCAAATAAGTATATGCTTAATACAAACAGGCAGAATAACCCGAAAAGGTTATAGTGGGAAAGCATCGAGGGCGTCCTATAAAGATAGAATCTCCAGTTACCAATCTCTTCTATATCAGGAATTCCAAACTTATTGAAAAGATAGCTGATGAGGTAGGTATCAGGAATAACAGGGTCCATATCAAGGATATATCTTGAATAAAGTGCCCAGACCTCCTGTAAGAGCGCAATAAATATAAGAAGGATAGATATTATTAAAAAGATTTTGTATAACCTCTTCATATCATCTCTTTTATCAAAAAAAGCGGCATATATAAAGATAAGAAGAAAGAATTTTATATAGCTGAATATTCCAAGAAGCGTTATCTTTAAGGGGTTACCATTAATAAATCCAGAGGCCATCCCTGTTGAAATCAACCCAATAATCGGAATTGAAAGGACAAAGTAAAGTCGATATTGGTCCCTGCGATTTAATAATTTTATGAATGCAATCGGCAGAAACACAACAACGGTTAATTCATCAATACGATTTAAGAATGTGGACAGATCAAGATTATTTAAGGCCGTGGAGACCTGGACAAATCTATACTGGAACAATATATATATCAATACTGCTGTTAACCATATTCTGATAAGTTTATTTATAATAATGTCGGCTCTCAGAACCAATTGCCATCCCCGCTATAGCAGAATAGGTGAATAATATAGATGTGATATTTAGACCCGTGTATAATGAATAAATAAAAATAATCAATGTAATTATCACAAGACCGGTAAACAAACCACTGATCTCCTCAGAAGATGACCATATCTTCAGTATCAACAGAACAACAGTCAATGAAATAAACAACGAGGCAAAGGCCAATGTCCCCACGATTCCACATTCAGCCAAGATTTGGGGCCAGAACTGATCAATACTGCCAAAATTTCTTGCATAATCAATAAACTCTTCAGACAGGCCATATTTTTTATAGAGTGTGGAGTTATATCTCAATGAGACCTTCCCACCATATGTCCCTGGCCCAGCACCTAAGAAAAAATGATCTCTCCAGATGATAAGTGCAGTATCTCTCGTTGCGTTCCTAAATCTTATTAATTCTTCATTCCCGTAAAGCAATAATTGTTTTTCAAGATTGAGGTGTTTAAGGAGATTAACATCTTCAATTGAGAAGATCGCTATCATTATGATAATCAGCGGGATAAGAATCCAAATAAACCACCTCCTCTTTTGTAACTGTGACACCCCTAAAATCATCAATCCGGTATAAGCAATCCTTGATACACTGGTCAGTATCCCTGATATGAGCGACAGAGAAAACAGGTATCTTGGTTTATCAGAGATACTCAAATAGATCGTAAGTATAACCAGACAATATAACCCGAATACATTGGGGTTATGCATGAGTGATGTCGTCCTGTATACACCAAGCCTCCATGACTGATCATCCAGATTCGAATAGACACGAAGGACATATCTGCCTGATAATGCCCATAATTCCTGAGAGATTGCGATAAAACCAAGTGCAACTGCTACCATCAGGAGTATGTTAAACAGCTTCTTGAAATCCTTTATATCGCGTATAAAGGATGCATAAATAAAGAGGACAAGGAAGTTCTTTACATAATCAAAAATCCCAAGTGATGTTATGAATATCGAATTTCCATTACTCAGACCGGAGACAAGCCCTGATATAGAAAATATAATAATGGGAGACAGTAATATCATGAATAAACGATCAGGGAATTCCCTCTTCCTGTAAAACTTCAGTACCGCAAGTGGTATAAAAATGATAACCGTTATCTCGTCAAGATAACTTATAAAATTTCCAGCCTCCCTGCTAACTGGAAGCAGTATCTTAACAATCTTCCTCTGGAAAGGAAGGAATATAAGGATAATGAAAAGCCAGTATCTTATGATAAGTTCTATCATCGTCCTTGCCCAGAAAGTAATTTATTATATAAAGATATCAGTCTCTCATAATACCTCTCAGCATTTAATACATCGTATACAAATCTCCTCGCATTTTCACCCATTTCGGTGGCTATATCAGGATTCCTCAACAAATACTCAATAGTAGCGATTAAATCATCTCTGTCCCCCATCTCAAACAACAGACCCCTCTCGGTATCACTTATCAACTCTGGTAATCCCCCTATATTTGAACCTACTACAGCCTTGCCACAGGCAAACGCCTCTATTACAGCAAAGGGATAGTTTTCATACCATTCAGAGGGCACAACAACAAACCTGCTTCCTTTTATATAATTCAGGACTTCATCATGACTCAGGTGTCCAAGAAATTCAATCCTGTCAATCTTGCGCGATCTCACACGCTCAATCATCTCCTCCCTCATGGGACCCTCTCCGATTATCTTCAATTTAATCTCCGTATTTAACGACATCACTGTATCGATCAATGTCCTTACCCCCTTCTCCTGGGAAATCCTGCCAATGTAAAGAAAGTAATTATCAGATTGGAAACCATTGACCAGAGAGGGAGCATCTATAAAATGATATAGACACACAATCCTCTTCTCTTCAAATCCGTATTCAATCAACTTCTCCTTCAGAAACCTGCTTGGAGCTATAAATACATCCACAAGCTCATTAACCCTTGTGAGTCTGTGTATCGTGGTCTCTACCCCTGCCATGAGGCTTGCAAGAAAAGAGTTCTTCTTGCACCTAACCAGTGGTGGCCAGAAATACTTCCTCTTCTTACACCTCTCACATATCCTCCCATTTGCAAGAAATGAGGTGTTTGGACAGATGAGTGTATAGTCATGCAATGTCCACACAATCGGAATCTTACATTTTTTTAATGGATAAAAGATAGAAGGGGTTATATGGTGGTGTATATTGTTTATATGGGCTATATCAGGCCTTACATCTCTTATGAGATCCCTTATCTTTCTCTCTGCCTCTCTGGAATACACGGTCCGACTCAATACCTTGAGTCCGGAGACGAGACTTATATTCCTCATCTCCTCTTCATAATCTATGTAACTGACAAAATACCTCGAATATTCTGAGGCAAAGTTCTTTGGATGATGCATAGAGAACACAATAACCTCATGCCCCTTCTGCTCAAGCAAACGTTTAAGGGCGAACATATAGGTACAGTCCCCTCCACGGTTATAATAGAAATTGTTAATTAGCAAAATCCTCATCTTTATTTTTTAACAGCTCCTCATAAATCTTTATTAATCTCTCATAATACACATCCCCATTGAGCTGATTTTTTATAAATTCCCTTGCATCTCTGCCCATTGTCCTTGCCTTGTTTGGATGTTTCATAAAAAATCTTATCTTGAGACTGAGGTTTTCTACATCACCAGGTGGAAAGAGTAGGCCTGTTTGCCAGTTCCTTACTATCTCTGGTATGCCACCAATCCTTGAGGCAATTACTGGTTTACCACATGCAAATGCCTCAATGATCGAATACGGAAAGTTTTCATAGCATTCTGACGGAAGCACAAGAAACCTTGCCCTTTTGAGAAATTTTATAACCTCATCGTGACTTTTATGCCCTAAAAATTCGATTCTCGCCCTGTGATCTCTATCTTGGACATAAGCCAACATCTCTTCCTTCAAAGGGCCTTCACCAATAATCCTGAGTCTTCCCGTATCTGCCATGAGGGCAGCATCTATAAGGGTCCTTATCCCCTTCTCAAAAGATATCCTACCAATATATAGATAATAATCATCCTCCTTAACACCATCCTCTGAGATCTCAATATTAGAAAAGTTATTTAGTGAGACAATCCTTTCTGGATCAAAACCATATTCTATTAACTTATTTTTTAAAAACTCGCTCGGTGCTATAAATACATCCACAAGCTCATTAACCCTCATGAGTCTGTGTATCGTGGTCTCTATCCCTGCCATGAGGCTTGCAAGAAAAGAGTTCTTCTTGCACCTAACCAGTGGTGGCCAGAAATACTTCCTCTTCTTACACCTCTCACATATCCTCCCATTTGCAAGAAACGAGGTGTTTGGACAGATGAGTACAAAATCATGCAGTGTCCAGACAATGGGAATCTTATTTCTTTTTAGTGGATAGAATATAGAAGGGGTTATATGATGATGGATGTTCTGGAGATGGGCTATATCCGGTTGTTCATCCTCTATCAATCTCTCCATCTTTCTCATAGCTTCAAGTGAAAACACAGCCCTGCTCAGGACCTCGAAGCCTGTTGAGATGCTTATCTTCTTAACGGCTTGATCATAGTTTATGTAGTTGACAAAGTATCTTGAATAAGGAGAGTCAAAATTGAGCGGGTGATGCATAGAAAAAACGATAACTTTGTGCCCCTTCTCCTCCAAGAGCCTCTTGAGTGAGAACATATATGTACAGTCACCACCACGGTTATAATAGAAATTACTGACTATCAGGATCTTCATAATATTAAAAAGAATCCATGGGATTCAGGGGCTTATCCTTTATAGCCCAGAATCTTTTCATTTGCCTTTTTCAGATTTAATTTAATAAGAGATAAAAGGCGTCTGGAGATATCAGGCTCTTCATTAAATATATTATGCAATTCATCAGGGTCTTCTTTAAGATTAAACAGCAAGGATTCATCTCTATCAAGGTAATGAATTAACTTATACTCCCCTTCCCATACAGCGAAAGTCCCTTTAGTAATCTCGTGCCCACGAGTGGCCTGTCCCTCAAGGGACATAGAGAAGATGGGCACAGGAGGCAACCGTCTGCCTCGCATTAGAGGAACCAATGAACGACCCTCCATCCATGGTGGTATAGGTATACCTGCCAGATCCAGTATAGTAGCAGGAATGTCTATCTGTTCTACCAGATCATCTATAATTCTTCCCCTCATCTGGTTAGGCTCTTTTATGATAAGCGGTATATGAGTCATCTGCTCGTATAGATAAGGCCCTGCATGCCCTATAAAGGCATGAGAGAAACTTTCTCCGTGATCTGCGGATAAGATGATCACCGTGTTCTTCAATCTGTCCCTCTTTGCGAGCTCCTTTATGAAACTCTCAAACTGCTCATCACAGTATCTTATAAATTCATCGTATCGCGACATCAATGTGTCTGCAATAGGCCGTATATCCTCAGGAAACTTTTTGTATTTAAATCTATAATCAAAGGTACTATGCCATGCCCTCCTCTGAGTCTTAAATGTGGTAAGTCTTGGTGAAGAATCAAACAATCCCTTGTATGGCTGTGGAGGTAAATAAGGATAATGGGGTGGATAGATATGTAGCCAGGCAAAAAACGGTTCAGGGGGATTACCATCAAGAACATTTAAAAATCTGTTGAAGACCTTCTCTGGAGGATATGTGGTCTTAGATATATCCCCTGATATTCCACGTGTTAACCTATCGAGTATAAAGTCCTCTTTTATAATCCAGTCGTGTAACCGGATCTTGTAACCAAATATACGCATGAGCAGGTTATCAATAATCCCTATCAACGACGTTGGGGAGGTCAATTCACTCGGAAGAGGCGCAACATCAAAACTGTTATGAATATCTAATAGTTTAACCGAAGCAAGGCCATTCTGGATGAACGCCATATTATAATAACCGTTTTTCTTTAATAGTAATGGCAGGTTCTCCACCTCACTCTTTAATGGCTTAACACCATATTCAACATGATATGTCTGGTGAGTCCACAGCCTTTTGCCTGTCATAAGACTGGTCACTGTTGGTGTGGTGATATTGCTTTCAGAATATGCCCTCATAAATAATGAGGCACTCTTTGCCCACTCCTTTATAAAAGGAGTGGTTGGTCTGCTGTATCCATAAACGGACATATTCTGAGCTGTCAGGGCATCAAAGGTTATCAGGATAAAATTTGGACGCCCTCCATCCATCCTGGGCGAATAGAATGTTTCCTCTGACGATGTATAACCTGTGTCTTTTATCCATGTGTGATAGACAACGATAGGGATAGAGAGAACAAACCATAGGGTGGATAACCATACTAAAGGCGTGATACGATCCTGTATGATATCAATCAATCGTTTCGATTTGTTACGAAGGAACCATGTTGTGAGTGTGGCTACAAGCAGGATTAGCAACAACACCATCTGTTTTAATTGAACAGTCACCTGTGTATGTGGCCAGTTCAGTCTTTTAACTGCCCATATACCACCACTCAAGAATACAAATATCGCTGTAAATATAATCAAATCCTCCAATTTTATCTTTATTCTCAATTTGAAAGATATCCACTCAAAAAACCTGAGCACCAGGAAAACCATAAGTCCTGTAAAAAAGGCTATTAAGCTCCACAGGGTCATCGCCAGTGCCACACTCGGTATAAAATCAGAGAATGAGGCATAATATCTGAAGCCATCCCATCTGTAAAAGGCGTCTCCCAAGAGGTAGAGTGAAAATACCACAAAGACCAAACGAAATACTCTCCAGAAAGAAAATTCCATAATTCTCTCCTCTCCCTATTATTTCCTATTCCTCTATGCCAATCCGTTCATTGACTGTTTTAAGATTTTCCTTAATCAATTCAAGAAGGTGCCGACCTATATCAGGCTTATCATCAAAGATGTTATTTACATTATAAGGGTCTTTCTTTAAATTAAAAAGCATCACTTCTCCGTTCTCTGTATTGTAAGCCAGCTTATAGTCCCCTTCCCAAACAACAAAGATTCCCTTGGTAATCTTTTGTCCTCGAGCAGGATTCCGCAACAAAGACATGGAAAATGCAGGTCTTGATGGAAGGTCTCCGCCCCGGAGTAGAGGAACAAGGGAACGACCCTCCATCCATGAAGGTATGGGTATACCTGCCAAATCCAGTATAGTGGCAGGAATGTCTATCTGTTCTACTAGATCATTTATTACTCGTCCCTGTGTCTGACCAGGTTCTTTTATGATAAGCGGGATACGAGTTATCTCCTCACTTAGGCCTCCTCCATACAGCCACTTACAACATCTTTGTGTAGCATGGCATCGCGCTATGTTCTCTCTAAATTCTCCTCCATGTCCTACATGATACGGTCTGAACGCTTCTCCATGGTCTGAAGAGATAATAATAACGGTATCTTCTAATTTATTCCGCCTTTTTAACTGAGAAATAAAATGTTCAAATTCTTTATCACAATATCTTATAAACTCATCATATCGCGCCTCAAGGATACTAATGATTTTTTGTATTTCTTGTAGAGAAATTTGGCCATGACAATACATGAATATTTTTTTGTCCCTTTCTCGCCATTGGCTCTTTCTTGAATTAAGTGTTGATGAAGAATTGAACAATCCCATATATGGCTTGGGGGGCAGATAGGGTCCATGGGGAGGGAGCAGATGAATCCATGCAAAAAAGGGTTCGGGAGGATTACTGTCAATGATCTCAAGAAATCTGTTGAAAGCCTTCTCAGGCGGAACCGTTGTTGTGTAAACATCCCGAGACAATACCTCGAGATATTCCCCGAGAATGAAATCCTCCTTCACAATCCAGTTATATAATCGAATCTTCTCCCCGAACAATATATACATGTACTTTTCCACAATCTTTCGCAATGTGACCGGATTACTAAATTCTACAGCAAGAGGGGCAACATCAAAACTATCAGCAATCCCTAATGCATCAACTGAGGCAAGGATGTTTGCAATAAATGCCATGTTATAATAACCATTATTCTTCAGGACATACGCCAGATTCTCTGTGCTACCTTTAACAGGCCTTCGTGCATCATCAAGATGATATCTCTGATGTGTCCATACCCTCTTGCCTGTCATAAGACTTGTGGTTGTCGGGATTGTATAGCCACTCTCAGCCTCAACCCATTTGAATACCGAGGCATTCTTTGCCCATTCACTGATAAAGGGTGTGGTGTCTCTATGATAACCATATACAGACATATTCCGTGCGCTCAGGGCATCAAATGTAATAAGGATGATATTGGGCCTCTCCTCTCCCTTCCCCAAGGACACGGAAATCGCATGAGATTTCTTCTCCACCGGCTGTTTTAACCAGGTATGATAGGCAACAAGAGGTACCGAAATCATTACAAAAACACCAAAAAGCCACACAAGAGGAGTTATTCGCTCCTCAATAAAATCACTCAGCCGCCTGGCCTTGCTTCTGAAAATCCAGGTAAGGAATATAGAAGCAAAAAATACATATAATAGTATTGATCGCACAAATGAAACCTCAGGCCGGTATAACTGCTTAACACCATAAACCACGCCTGTAGATAACAGCAGTACAAATGGAAACATCACAAGATACTCGAACTTAAACCTTAATCCTACAGGCTTGCACAGGATCTCAAGTATCCTCAAACTCACAAACACCACCAAGGCTATAAAAGCAGCCACCAGAGTCCACAGGATACTCACCAGTGCCACGCTCGGGATAAAATCAACAAATGACGCATAATACCTGAAGCCATCCCATCTGTAAAAGGCATCCCTCAAGAGGTAGAGAGAGAATACCACAAAGATCAAACGGAATATCCTCCAGAAAGAAAATTCACTTGAGGACATCAATCATCACCTATATGCAGGATTTTTAAAATATAGTCCCTTATAGACAGGATATTCAAGGGAATATCTACAAAATTAAAATCTTTTGACCTATTAACCACCATAAATACAGCCTCCCTCTTGTGGCCTCCTGAGATCTTTTTGTGCGTGTAATTCTCTGTAATGGGTTTTGTATAGAAATCCCTGCCAACTCCATAGTCCTCGTCAAGTTCAAAGAGGACATCAGGCAGCTTATCCTCGTTCCTACCACTGTACACCTCCTCCCTTAACCTCGCCCATTTTATGATTCTCTGACCATACTCATTATTTATTTGATACAATGTAGTTATTATTTCCTTCTTCAGCCTCTCCAGCTCTCCATAACCGTCAATACTTATATCTATACCCCCATAGGGATTCGCACCACAGAGATTTGCAAGGCTTACGGTTGACCGCTCCGTATCTATAAGATATGTTGATCTCTTTAACGCCTTTCTATGAGGCATAAGCCTCGCGATACGGTATATCCAGTCTTCAAGGTTGTATCGAGAGAGGGTTCTGATTGTCAAGACCTTTGTCCTCTCTATAATCCCCTTGATGCCACCTGCCGTATTAATATAGCCCTTTTTCCTTAATATCTCATTCAAGTTAAGACTCTTGGTACATCTCCTCCTGTGACCATGATCACTGATTACTAAAAGAATCGAATCATCATAAAGATTATTAATAAATTCACCGATGATCCTGTCAAATAATATATAAAATCTTTTTATTACATCCTTAAATTCATTTTCTCCAGGATAATACCTGTCATCCTCGTCCGTGTATCTCCATAAAAAGTGCTTTATCCTATCAAGGGTAAGAAATGTAAGAAAGAATAGGTCAGGTTTTTCATCCAAGTATATCTTGAGTCCCACCTCGCCAAGCCATCTGGTGATCTTCTCTGTACGTTTAACAAAATCCTTGAGTTCATCTCTCCTTGGGAAATCCACCATGCCACCCAAGGGTGGAAGTGTATATCTCTTAAGAATATCACGGGGATATGCTGTGGTCTCTCCACCCTCAAAAACAGGGCCAGAGATCATTATCCCATTAACCTCCCAGGCTGGGTATGCAATAAACGGATTGATAATACAGACCTTCCTGTCCTTCCTTCCCGCGATATCCCAGAATGTCCTCCCTTGAAGATAAGATGATCTGTCTTTATCATCCGCCCTTTTACCAGAGAGATAATCTATGCTTTCAACAAGACCGTGTTCGGCAGGATTTTCCCCTGTGTATATACTTGCCCATGCACATATAGAATCAGGAGGAAAGGTCGACTCGATCGTTATCTCTGAAACATCATCATATAATCTCTTCAGATTCAGCAAAGAATCCCGAAATCTGTCGAGGACAAGAGGGTCAAATCCATCAATACCTATAATTACAACCTTTGGCATTTAAAAAATGGCCAGTTTACTCCTTCCCAATCTTTTCATTAACCCTTTTGAGATTTATTTTTATCAGATCAAGTAGACTCCATGCTATATCAGGCTCTTTGTCAAGGACATATTCTACATTGTGAGGGCCTCTTTGCAGCCTAAAGAGTAATGGCCTTTTATCCTCCAAATCATAAACCAGTTTATAATCCCCCTTCCATACAACAATGGTTCCCCTGCTGATCTTCTGTCCCCGTGCAGGATTCTTCAACAGGGACATAGAAAAGGCAGGTCTTGGAGGAAGAGTCCCCCCCCTAATTAATGGCACCAGTGATCGCCCCTCCATCCATGAAGGTATAGGTATGCCCGCGAGGTCAAGTATAGTAGCAGGAATATCTATCTGTTCTACCAGATCATCTATCACCCTCCCTTCTGTCTGATCAGGTTCTTTGATGATAAGCGGAATGCGTGTCTCCTCTTCGCTAAGCCCTTTATGCCCCACATGGTGCGGTTTGAACTCCTCTCCATGATCTGAGGAGAGTATAATAACGGTATTCTCCAGCTTCCCCTTTTTCTCTAACCGGGCAATGAAATCTTCAAACCCTTTATCGCAGTATCTTATAAACTCGTCATATCGTGCCTCCAGCAACTCAACGATCTTTTTTACCTCATTCATATAGGCTCTATTCTTTCTGTATCTCTCTAACCTTTGCCCTATCCGTGTATGGTCATTTAATGATCTGAGCTCCTGTGAAGAGTCAAAGATTCCGATAAATGGCTCAGGAGGCATGTAAGGGGCATGGGGTGGATAGAGGTGGATCCATACAAAAAATGGCTCTGGCGGATTGCCATCCAGCACCTCCAAAAAGGTATCAAACGCCTTTTCAACGGGAAAGAGTGTCTTATATTCACCGCCGGAGACTATACGGAATGCTTCTTCCAGAATAAAGTCCTCCTTTACAATCCAGTTATATAACCGAATCTTGGAACCAAAAAGGTCCAGCAACAGGTTGTCAACCACTCCAATAAATGAGACAGGGACACTGAGTTCACTGGCAACAGGAGCAACATCAAAGCTCTCATCAATCCCCAGTGCATCAACAGAGGCGAGGACATTGGTGATAAATGCCATATTATAATAACCGTGCTTCTTTAACAAATATGCAATGTTTTCTGTCCTGCTCCTTACGGGCTTACGTGCATCATCTAAGTGATATCTCTGGTGTGTCCACACCCTCTTGCCTGTCATGAGGCTGGCTGTCGTAGGAATTGTATAGCCACTCTCGGCCTCAACCCATTTAAACAGTGAAGCAGTCTTCGCCCACTTCCTGATAAAGGGTGTGGTGTCTCTATGGTAACCATATACAGACATATTCCGTGCGCTCAGGGCATCAAATGTTATCAGGATGATATTCGGTCTCTCACCCTCATCCCCTGAAGGACCTGAAGCCACAGGAGATCCTCTGTCAGTCGTCTGCTTTAACCATGTATGATATATAACAATTGGGAAAGAGAGGATGGCAAACACACCAAAAAGCCATACAAGAGGGGTTATCCTGTCTTGGATAAAATCACTCAGCCAACCGGCCCTGGCCCTGAAGAGCCATGTAAGAAAGACAGAGGCAAGAAATACATATAACAATATCACCCGCATGAATGGTGCATCAGGCCAATACAGCCGTTTAAAGACAAAAACCATGCCTATTAATAGGACAAATAAAAGCGAAAACATAACAAAATATCCAAATCTAACCCTTAACCCTAAAGGTTTGCAGAGGCCCTCGAACGCCTTCAGAATCACAAATATCACCATGGCTGTAAAGACCGCTACAAAGCTCCACAGGATGGTTACCAGCGCCACACTTGGAATAAATTCAGTGAATGACGCATAATACCTGAAGCCATCCCATCTATAAAATGCATCGCCCAATAGATAAAGAGAAAAAGACACAAAGACCAGACGGAAAATCCGCCAATAAGAGATCTTCTCAGACGATATCATTGCCCAATGCCTCTCTCTGCTCATCTATTTTTAGCCTTTTATGGACAATCCCTTCTACCTGTCTGGCAATGTCATCAATTGATAGGGTGCCATCCAGCATGTACCAGTTGTATCTTTCCATTAGTGCCAGATACAGCCTTCTTCTCTCTGCGAGATACTCGATGTCAACAGTATCTCTCTTTCTTTCAAGGGCAACTGCTTCTGGACAGTCAATATATATAACCATGTCAGGTATGGGAAAGAGAACCCTTACCCACCACGAGCTGAGACTTGCTGTTAACCACCTCTCACCGCGCCTGCCCAGATTTACAGCCTGATCAATGAATGAATCATAAAGGAGTCTGTCACTAATGATTATCCCGGCCTTTATTGATCTGAATCTCACCCTGAAAAGGACCTGCAAGGCATAATCAATAAAAAACATGGAAAGCCATAACGCCCTGATAATGGCATTATCCAGCATCTTCTCCTTCCTCCTCTGTAATGACCTGTAGCCCTGGGCATCTTCCCCTTCTGTCGTCTGTTGTTTCTTGCCCTTCCATCTCCTCACAAGAGGCCTCACAATCAATGGTTCCCATCTGCACCAGATATAGGAGACCTTAAGGCCCTTCTGTTTCAACGCCTCAACAAGTAGCCTTGCCTGCGTGGTCTTACCCGAGCCATCAATACCTGTAAAGGTGATGATGCATCGCTTCTTCATATTTTCCCTTCTTCTTTATTTTTCAAACACCGTATCGATCAACTCTTCGATAAGCCTCCCCCAAGTAAAACCTGCAACCTTCTGCCTGTTAATACCACCATTCAAGTTATCATGGGCTACAATCCTGAGGAGTTCATCATCGGTATCAAAGTATCTAAATCCCTCATCCTCTTTAAAATATTCTTCTATACCCCCAAACCTTGTCGTTACTATCGGAAGACCGCAGGCCATGGCCTCAAGGATCGAGAGGGGAAGATTGATAGATGCTATCTCCTCTTTTACAGGAAAGACATAGATATCCGAAAGCCTGTATATCTCCGAGATATCAGGTATGTATCTATTAAATATGATAATCCCCTCCTCCCTAAGATTTTTATTCAATGCCTCGTATTTTGGTGTTGATGTGCTATCTACTATCAAAACCTGGATGCCTCTGAGTCTCTGTATACCGATTAGTGCAGAGACATTCCTTGTGGGCCTTACATGACCCACATGGAGCACCACCTTCTTATCCAGAGAAACTCCATACCTTTTGCGGAGCAAGGCCTTTTCATCCCTTGTTGCAGTAGAGAACCTGTCAGCATCAATAGCCGGAGGAAGCTCACGGCTGTTTATCCCCCTTAATGACCAATCCCTGAATCCCCCAAAAAGCAAGACTATATCTGGCATCAAGAACCTCTTTATTATGAGCCTCTGTAGAGGCGTATAATCACGCCTGATGGTGGCAAAAATGGCCACTCTTGCCCCTCTGCCAAATAGTTTCAATATCCTCCCCCTCAGGAAACTATTAAATGTTATGGAGGTCTCAGGCAGGTAGAGTATCACGTCAGGTGAGTGTTCCTTTATCAGCCTCTTTAACTCCGCAACAAGGAAAAGCCTGTTCATATCGACCCTTTTTATATCAAGATTATCGACTTTGTTATCAGAGTGTGTAACGGTGACAAGATCCACCTTTTTCGCGAGATTTTTATGAAGTGAATACGCAACGTTCCTCATACCTTCATCAAAAGGCATTGACAGGACTTCTGTAACAAAAAGCATCTTTCTTGTTTTATCCATCTTGTGCCCTTCCCATAATTTCCTCATAAATCCTCTCTGTCTCCCTTGCCGCCCTCTCTATGGAAAACTTGCCTTTCACATCCGTAGAAGCATTTAATTTTATCTTATTTATTAACTCATTATCATTGAATATCTCAACTATTTCTTTAGCTATATCCCCAGGCTCTGTGGTATTGAATAATATACCATTTTCCCTGTGTTTGATGATCTCTGGCACGGCACCATCATTAATAGCAAAAACAGGCACTCCTGCCGCCATCGCCTCTGTTATCACCACCCCGAACCCTTCTCCCTTCGAGGTAAAAATCAAACCATCGAGGGATCTGAGGATCTGGGGAATGTCCCTCCTGTAACCCAGGAATGTGAAGCTATCGCCAAGATCATTTTTCAACACCATCTCTTTACACCTCTCCAATTCTGGACCATCACCCACCATAACAAAATGGTAATCTTCCCCAGTCTTGATGATCTCTATGGCGATTTTTACGAATAATATGGGCCTTTTAAAATACTCCATCCTTCCTATAAACCCTATAATCCTCACTCCTCTACTCTTGATATTCTGTAATTCTATAGAGGGCTTTACATCTGGACTGAATCTTGTGGTGTCAACCCCATTATAAACCACCTCAACCCTCTCTGCGTGAGAATAACCGAAGTTATTAATTAGACTCTCTTTAACAGCCTTTGATATGGTCAGGACTTTAGAAAAAAGGCCTGAATATAGGCCATAAAATATCTTGATCTTTGTTGAAGACCTCACATCGCCTGGACTGATGTGATGGGTAAAGATCTTTGGTGTGGTGAAGGCAGAGATGGCAAGAACCCCGGTTGAAAGAATATTCCGTGTATGTGAGTGGATAATATCAAACCTGTTCCTGATCAGGTAGAGACCGAATCTAAGGGCACCTAATATATCACGACCGTTTCTGATACCTATATAATCAACCTTGAATCCCTTATATTTGCTGATCTCATCAAATATCTCCCCCTTCTCTTTAAGAAAACAGAGAACAATCTCGTATCTATTATGGTTTAACTTCTTTACGAGATTGATAATATATTCCTCTGTTCCCCCGATCCTGCCTGACCATAGTATATGTAAGACCTTTAATCTCTTATTCACAAATCCTCAACCAAATTAAAGACCTTCTCAAACAGACTATCCCAGGAATACTTCTTAATTATTCGGCAGTCTATCCTCCTTTTGAACTCATCCTTTTCTTTTAAGACATTATTGAGCTTCCTGTTAAAATCCTCGTAATCAGACGAAAAAAGTATGCAAGGAGCAACCTCCTCTTTTTCCAAGGATTCCATCCTTACCGAAACAACAGGCTTACCCATAGCAAGATACTCAAAGACCTTCAGAGGGCTGACGCTCCTTGAGACATCATCCACTCTAAAGGGATTTATACAGACATCAAATCTGCTCACATAGGCAGGAACATCCTCCTTCCTTTTCTTCCCAAGCCAGTAGACATTTCTATGCCTCTCTATTCTCATCCACTCACCTCTGAAGTTCTCCTCACAGTGACCGATGAAAACAAATGATTTATCGGGATTTCCACTGATAATATATTCAAGCAGGTTAGGATCCAAAAAAGAAAACAGCGTTCCTACAAAACCAATAATCGGGGGTCTTATCTGTCGTATGTCATCCGGAATATCCTTGACGTCCCCCGAAAAAAGGCCTGGATCAAACCCATTGGGTATCAACGATATCCTCTTCGAAATACCTTTATATTTTTCAAATAAAGTCAAAGCAGTTACAATAACCAGGTCACTCTTCATTATGATATCCTCGGTGCACTTCTTTATATAATTAAACTTATTCCTATCCTTATGATATGCGGCTATATCATCCGTTATATCATAAACGAGCTTCTTATATGGAAAAAGGTCAATCCCAAGGGCATACTCAGGGCGATAATTCCATAAGATATATTCTTTAAAGCCGAGTTTCTTTAAGACCCTGCTCAATATAAAAGAGAAGTATAGATAATTCAACCTGCTAATAAAAGGCCTTGACCAGAAAGGCATGGCACGAGGAGGCTTTATAATAAACAGGTTTTCGTCTCTTCTGTCGATAAAAGTGCTAAAGGGCCTATTGGTCTGGTACGAAATCTTGAATTTATCAGGTCTTCTTACTATTGAAAATGTAGGTTCTATATAAGCCACTTTGTATCCTCTCTTGACAAACCTTGACATGAAGTGTTGTTTACGAAACCACGGGTCATCCCAGTAATGTGTGGATATACATACAATCTGCTTATTTACTGTATTCTCCTTGTCCTGGATAATGGATGATCTATGCGTCTGTGTTTGTTGTTTACTTCTCAAGGCCCAGGATATCTCCATTGTTCATTATATAATTGTAGATGAGGTCCGCAACGAGACGATGGCCTTCGGGGTTTAAGTGACCATTATAGGGAAAAAAGAAAGGGGACATCGTAGCACCGCGGGAGTGCATTGCAGCCTCAAACCCTGGAAGAAGATCAATCACCGGTATGCTGTTGGCTTTGCAAAAGGCCTTGAGCAATCTCTGAGGTTTATTATAGTCATTCAAGAATTTCTTTACCTCTGGCATATTAAGAAAAGACTTCAATAACCTCTGCTTCCCTTTAGAATACTGGAGGGTGGAGGGCATCAGGATCATGACAAATCTTCCGCCATTCTCTTCTACCCTCTGTTTGAGCCTTTTAAGGAGCGCCTTTGTTAAAAGCCATCCATATGAACTCCTATCGGTGTACCAGCCATTGACAGTGTCAGGCATCCTTGGGGTCTTTATATGGATACCATATGACTTCAGGAATACAACAATATCCGGATGATTTATAGCCAGATAAAATAGCTTGGTGTAGATGAGTTTGTAAAGACGCAGATCTTTAATGAACCTTGATAAGGACCAATCTCTATAACCTCCTCTGTTTGAGATCTTTTTATTATTATGAGTCTTTGACATCCTTGGTAATTGAACCAGTTTAAGGGTATTATCCACTATCTCAAAACACGGCCATATCCCTAAATTCCTCATAAATGAATCGAGGCACTGATTATCGAGGATATCATTAGTGGAGAAAACGAGGAATACGACATCAGGTCTAAGGCCCCTCTCGATCAGTTCCTCATAGAAAAGCAACTCCTGGGCCGTGCCGTATCCCTGTCTGCCAGCATTAATGATCTCTATATCCTGATGGAGTGTAGATGAGAGTCTTCTCTCTAACAGTTCGACAAATGTCTTCTCCTTTTCAACCTCATGGGCAAATGTATACGAATCACCTAATGTCAGAATAATCATTTTATCATCTTTTGAAAGATCTATCTCATCATCTCGCAATCCCCAGGAATTAATCCTCACCTTTGTCTTATATTCCAAGACATCATTAAATGCATAATACTCTATATTAGGGATCAATTCCCATCCAAGGATAGGATGTTTATTGTATATTTTGGGTTGCTTAGAGGGAAGGGGGGCGATGATTCTCAGAGTTATCTCTGATAATGTTATAACCACTACAAGACCAGATAGAACCAGTATAAACCTCTCGATAATCTTTTTCACGCCCTTTTAACCTCCCTCTCCCTTGCCATCAGCCCTGCGACCATCCCTGCCAGAAACCATGGCTCCATCTTATTGGTGCCCGTTCCTCCCACCGTGAGCCTCACAGCCTGAATGATTAAAAACAAAAAGGCAAAAAGGGCCAGCCTGGCATCATCATCAAAACTCATCCCCCTGCCCTTAAATATCCTGTAAGCATAATACATGCTCCCAAACAGTATAACCATAAAAAAGAA
>MTOQ01000082.1 GCA_002011735.1 Nitrospirae bacterium JdFR-81
GAGTATAGAAAGGATAGTATATGCAGTAATAAGTCACTTAAATGATCAATGGAGGAGAAAACCCTTAAAAGAATTTACACAAAACTATTGACATTACCGGAGAGTTTTTAAACCTTGACAACTTTAATTTTAATATTTTATGCTTTTATACCCTAATCTTCGAGAAAAAATAAATAAAACGCAGGAGGTTATCATGCTTAATGAGGGGAAGGGGAGTTCAAGAGTTTTTTTAATCCTTATTGCTGGGATATTAATTCTTGGTATGGGATTTATGTTTACAAGCTGTGGTAAGGATCCCCAATTTAAAGTGGCAGATTCAGACAGAGGGCAATTTGCTGTTGATTTCAGTCTTGCACCAGCACATGTAGGGCTTGGTACAGGTGTGAATCCTGAGTTTCCAAGTATTGCGGATAAAGAGCTAACTATAGAAGCATGGGTGAAGAGCAAGTCTGATAATCTAAGTGGTGGTATCTTTGGTCGAATGGATGCAAAAGGCATAGCACTTTATGTTAAAAATAATGAACCTAAAATGGTGGTTAGGCGGGAGCCAATTGCTGGAGATGAAATGAGGTGTAGCAGTTTGACCCCAACTTCTACCGAATGTATTGTAGAAAGTAATTTCAGTCTTGTTAAAGATGTATGGACACATATTGCTGGTGTCCTTGTTAATGAAGACCATACCGGCATCCACCCTCCATGTAGTGCAGGGGATGGTGCAGAGGCTGAAACACCTCATATGGACATATATATTAATGGAGTTTTTCAGGACTGTGCAACTACAGAGTCCCGTTTTGCTGGTAATACATTTACCGATCCTGCTGATCCTAGTAAGGATAATGTATTTTTAACTATTGGAGTCATAGGATATATTCCCTCTAATGACGTGTTAACTCTTGAAGGACTATCAGGGGATACAAGGTTTGATGGGGTTATTGACGAGGTTAGATTCTGGGGGGTTGCACGAACACAGGCTCAGATTCAAGCCTGTATGAATCAGGAACTCAGTTTTAGTGTTCCCGGGGATTGTTATATAGACCCAACTATTCTGTTAGGGTATTGGAGATTGAATGAAGGCGAAGGACATGAGATGTTTGATATTTCTGGCAACGGCAGCTCCGGTGTTTTAGAGAGTCCGGGTCTGGTGCCATGGTCGACAGGCTGGGTAGAGGGTGCGCCTATAACGAGAGACCCTGGATATTAGGATAAAAACATGCGGGAGAGGGGAGGGGGTTAACCTCTCCCCTCTTTTTTATTGTCCTGATCTTTTAGGACATACAACGGCCTTTTCTGGCTTTCATGATATACACTTACAAGCATCTCACCAAGGAGCCCCATGCCTATAAGCTGAATCCCGATGATCATGAGCAATATGCCAAGCAGGAGCAGGGGCCTGTGCCCGATGGACTGACCTGAAAACCATAATATGGTAAGGTAGAGGTTTATCAGGAAGCCTGTGGCTCCCAACAATAACCCAACAGGCCCGAATGCCTGTAGGGGTTTGGTGGAAAAGCTCTGGAGGAACTTGATTGTTATTAAGTCCAAGAGCACGATAAGGGTTCTTGATATGCCATACTTCGATTTCCCCCGTAGCCTTGGATGGTGTATGGTCTCTATCTCCTTTATCTTTACTCCATACCAGCTTGCAATCACAGGGATGAACCTGTGCATCTCTCCATATATACGTATGTTTTTGACGACATCCGCCTTATAGGCCTTGAGGCCTGAACCATAGTCACGAAGCTTCACCCCTGTCACCTTGCTTATAAGCCAGTTTGCGATTATAGAGGGGAACCTCCTTATAATAAACGGATCCTTCCTCTTCTTCCTCCATCCATTAACAACATCATATTCGCCGATTAAAGAGACCATCTTTGGTATGTTCTTGGGGTCATTCTGCAGGTCGGCATCGATCGTGACGATCACATCGCCTTTTGCATGATCAAAGCCTGCTGACCAGGCTGCTGCCTTTCCAAAGTTCCTCCTGAAGGTCAACACCCTTACCTTTGTATCCTTCTGCGCGATCTCCTCAAGGAGGCTGGGGGTCCTGTCCGTGCTACCATCATCAATGAAGAGTATCTCATAATCATACTCCTGGGCATCCATCACCTCTTTAAGGGCCCTATGGAGGGGCTCTATGTTCTCTTCCTCGTTATATATGGGGACAACTATCGAGACAAGCAATTTTTACCTCAAAGGATGTATCTGCTCAGGTCTTCATCCTTAACGATCTCAGAGAGTTTCTCCTTCACATAGGATGCGTCTATAGTTATCTTGCCATTCCTCCTTTCAGGGGCATCAAAGGATATATCCTCAAGCAGTTTCTCAAGTATTGTATGTAGCCTCCTTGCACCTATATTCTCTGTCTTCTCATTCACCTTCTCTGCTGTTGATGCGATCTCCTCGATCGCATCCTCTGAGAATTCGATCTCCACCCCTTCTGTGCCTATAAGCGCTGTATATTGTTTTATAAGTGCATTCTTTGGCTCTTTCAGGATCCTTATAAACTCCTCTTTTCCAAGGGGGTCGAGTTCTGCCCTTATCGGAAACCTGCCCTGTAGCTCTGGTATGAGGTCAGAGGGCCTTGAGGAGCTGAAGGCCCCTGCAGCGATAAAGAGTATGTGATCGGTCCTTACAGGGCCGTGTTTGGTAGAGACCGTTGATCCCTCAACAATCGGGAGCAGGTCCCTCTGGACACCCTCTCTTGATACATCAGGCCCATAGCTTGTGCCCTTTGAGACTATCTTGTCTATCTCATCTATAAAGATTATCCCGTTCTGTTCTGCCCTCTCTATGGCCTCCTTCACCACCTTGTCCATATCGATCATCTTGTTTGCCTCTTCCTGTGTGATGATCCTGAGTGCATCTGGTATCTTGACCTTCTTTCTCCTTGTCTTTTCAGGGAGGAAATTTCCGAGCATTTCTTTCAGATTTATCTCAAGCTCCTCCATACCCACATTTGATATGACACCGAATGGCACGATCTTCTCCCTCACCTCAAGGTCGATATATCTGTTGTCAAGCTTTCCTTCTCTTAGTTGTGCCCTCAACTTCTCTCTCGTCTCTTTATAGCTGTTCCTTTCTGCCTCTTCTTCAGCAGTTGATAATCCGCCAGGATGTGTATATCTTGACCCTCTTGGTGGTGGGAGGAGGATGTCGAGTATCTTCTCCTCGGCATGCATACGGGCCTTCTCCTGCACCTTCTCCATATGCTCTGCCTTTACCATGTTGAGGGAGAGGTTCATCAGGTCCCTCACCATGGACTCCACATCCCTGCCAACATATCCAACCTCTGTAAACTTCGATGCCTCAACCTTTATAAATGGTGCATTTGCAAGCTTGGCAAGCCGTCTTGCGATCTCTGTCTTGCCAACCCCTGTTGGCCCTATCATGAGTATATTCTTTGGAAGGACCTCGTCCCTCAGGTCTTCCGAGAGCCGCTGTCTCCTCCAGCGGTTTCTCAGGGCTATGGCAACCGCCTTTTTCGCGGCCTTCTGTCCAACTATGTATTTGTCAAGCTCCTCTACTATCCTTCTTGGTGTCAGGTCTTCCATCATTTCAGCTCCTCGATCGTAATGGATTCGTTTGTGTATATACAGATCCTTGCCGTTATCTTCATCGCCTCTTCAACGATCTTCTTAGCATCAAGGTCTGTATGCTCCTTCAGTGCCTTTGCGGCTGCATGGGCGTATGGGCCTCCAGAGCCTATAGCGGCTATCCCGTCCTCGGGTTCAAGCACATCACCATTGCCAGAGATGATGAATGAGTGATCCCTGTCAGCAACTATAAGCAGGGCCTCAAGTCGCCTGAGTATCCTGTCAGTCCTCCATTCCTTTGCCAGCTCAACAGCGGCCCTTGTGATGTTACCCCTGTAGGTCTCTATCTTTGACTCAAACTTTTCAAAGAGTGTGAGGGCATCTGCCGTGGCCCCTGCAAAACCCGCAAGGACAGTATTATTATACATCTTTCTTATCTTATTGGCATTATGCTTCAGTATCGTCTGATCCAGGGTTACCTGCCCATCTCCAGCAATGGCGACCTTGCTGTCCCTTCTAACACAGAGTATGGTGGTTCCTCTAAACATCATTTCCTCTCCTTTGCTATTGGATGTGCCCTGTCGTATACATCTGTAAGATGAGTTATATCAACATGGGTGTACTTCTGTGTTGTTGAGAGAGAAGAGTGCCCAAGAAGCTCCTGGATCGCCCTCAGATCCGCCCCTCCATGAAGCATGTGTGTCGCGAAGGTATGCCTGAGGGTGTGTGGACTGAGGTTGCCTTTAATGTTTAAGAGCCTGCTATACATAGATAATATACGCCTCACACTCCTGTCTGTCAACCTGTCCCCCCGGTTATTCAGGAATATGGCAGGGGACCGCCGCTTCTTTGTAATCCTTTCCGGGAGATAGTTTCTTATGGCCTCAAGCGCCTTTGAACCGACAGGCAATATCCGCTCTTTCCTGCCCTTACCCCTGACCCTTATGAGCCCCTCTTTTAGATCGAGGTCAGACATATCAAGTGATACAAGCTCTGAAACCCTCAGCCCAGAGGAGTACAGGAGCTCGAGGATGGCCTTGTCCCTTGCCCTCCTGAAGGTATCACCCCTCGGGACATCCATCAGGGAGAAGACCTCATCTATAGAGAGGAACCGTGGCAGTCTCTTGGGTATCCTCGGGCTGGATACGAGTTTGGCCGGATTTTTTTTGACCACACCCTCTCTGTGTAGGTATTTAAAGAAAGACCTTATAGTCGCAAGCTTCCTGGATATAGAGGTCTTCTTCATGCCCTTCTTGTGGAGTGTGGCAAGAAAATTCCTTATATCGATATTATCAATATCCTGTGGCTCCTTCTTGACAAAGGATAAAAATTCATCAAGGTCACCTGCATAAGCCTTCTCCGTGTGTATCGAGATGGCCCTCTCTGCCCTGAGGGAGTCTATGAATCCCTTTATATATCTCTCCAATTTTACCCCGTTCCTCATATTTTATAGGGATGTGTCCTATCTTGCAAGCCGAGGTGTGATTTGATTCACCTGCAAGAAAAATATGACTCTATTTATGTTATTATAAAATAAATCTTCTAAGATGTTTGCCGTGACTGAAAGGGGGAGTTAGAGGATGCCGATCTATGAATATGAATGCATGGACTGCAAGAAGACCTTCTCACTATTACAAAGTGTATCCGCCTCTGAAGAGGATACAGAATGTAGTCATTGCGGGTCAGGGAATGTGAGGAAGAAGATTTCCCTGTTCGCATGCTCAACAGCAGGTAATTCAGCACCCAGTGCGCTTGCCACACCCCTTCCATCAGGTGGTGGCTGAGGGATAAGGTCGTGCTGAACCGTTGGTTCAGCTTTAATCTCATCTAAAGATGAAGGCCACTGTTTATATTGCGAGATGTGACGATCCATACAGAGGCACCACCGAGGCCCTTGACGCCCTAAACTTCAGGATAGAGGGCAGGCGTGTCTATATCAAGCCCAACCTCACTGGTGCAAGGCCCTCAAATGAAGGTATGACGGTTGATATTGGTGCCGTAAGGGCGGTGCTTGAACGCCTGAATGGCTGCCCTGAGATCACCATTGGTGAGTCCTGTGGTGATACAGACAGGGCCTTTGATGAGCTTGGATACAGGGAACTCACCAGGCAGTTCCTAGGTGTTAGGCTTGAGGACATAAGATATTCAGATATTGTGTGGAGATCTATACCAAGACCCTTCCATACAAGGGAGATGCCCTTTAACGCAACGGTATTCAGACACGATTACATCATCAATATAGCCAAGATGAAAACCCACTCCCTTGCAGGCGTGACCCTCTGTATGAAGAATATATTCGGTTTCATCCCTACCAGGAGACAGAAGCTGATGTATCATCCGTTCATAAGAAAGGCCCTCCTTGACATGAATCAGGTCATAAGGAGTGACTTCTGTATTGTTGAGGGTGTATGGGGTAATGAGTTTGATGAAGTCCAGAGCACACCAAAATATACGGGTGTTATCGTTGCAGGGGAGAATATGCTTGCTGTCGATATGGTCGCTGGCAGGATAATGGGGATAGATCTCCGTGAGATAGATACCTACAGGATGGCCTTTGAGCTATGGGGAGAGCCGGATATCCAGATAATGGGTGCTGATCTGGATGAGGTCATAGTCAGTTACAGGAGGGGGTGTCTATTCTCCACAAGGATAAGATATATAAAAGAGACCATCGCAAGCCTTGCATACAGGGCCATCTACAGGCATTGAAGGGGTTTTCAGTTGACATGCTGTCTCCTTGCCTGGCCTGCCCTTTCTATCAGGAGACAGAAGGCACATCTTGTTGGCGAGGTGGTGGGCTGGCCACATGACGGACACCTCTGGAGCCTTTCCAGCCATGTGTGCTCTCCTGCAGAGAATATGCCCTCCTCCTTTGCCCTCAGAAAGTTGAGGTAAAAGGAGAGCTTTAATGCAGGCCTCTCCTCCTCGAGCCTGTTGAGGACATCCTTATAAAAGAGGCTAGTGGCGCCCTCTGCATAGGGACAGTCCTCGGTGATATAGCTTATCCTCCTGAGGAACGCGTAAGAGGCAACCTGTTTCTCATAGAACTTGAAGAGGGGTTTCACCTTTTTTGCAAGGCCCTCTGAGGCTGGAAGAACAGGCCCCTGCCTTATGAGGTAACCTGTAGACCACTCAAGGGTGTTCCCAAGGAGTGTGGCTGCCTCATCATCAAGGTTGTGCCCTGTTGCAAGCACATCATACGCATTTTCAATGCAGAATCTGTTCATAACATATCGTTTCAGGAGTCCGCATAGAGAACATACCTTCTTCCTCCCCCTTGGTGTCTCCATCGCCATATCCACCATGGAATGCCCGTACTCCCTCTTTACATCGATGATGTGGAGTTTCAGGCCCCTCTGCCTTGCGAAATCCTCGGCAGAGGCCCGTGATCTCTTGGAATACTGGTTGGAGCCATCGATCCCGAGGTCTATATACAGTCCTTCTGCCTGATAACCAAGGCGTGTAAGTATGTCCCAGAGGGAGAGGGAGTCCTTGCCTCCTGAGACAGCCACGAGTATCCTCTGGTGTGGGTAAAACATGCTGTACCTCTTTATGACCTTTTCGGTCTGCTCGGGTATCCATTCAAGGTAATGCTCTTTACAGAGCGCAAGCCTGTGCTGTCTCATATGCACAGAGGCCTTTGCCCTGCACTTCCTACACCTCATCCACTACCCTCCGGATATTACCGAGATAAGCTCGATCTCCTCTCCGTCCATCAGTGGTTCATCCTCTGGTATAAGCTCATCGCCCCTTACTGGTATGACCGTCTGTGACGGAATATCAAGCATCTTCAGGGCCTGAAGGATGGTGATCCCTCCTGGTAGCTCAAACTCCCTATCCCTGAATACTATCTTTACCATCATGGTGGACGGTAGGGGATTCGAACCCCCGACCTCCAGAGTGCGATTCTGGCGCTCTCCCAGCTGAGCTAACCGCCCTGATTGTCTTTATTATAGCATGTCTTATACCACCTCTTCAGGTGTCCCTATCCTTCCAAGTATCGCAGAGGCAGCGGCAACTGCTGGGTTTGAGAGATAGACCTCGCTCTCCGGATGTCCCATCCTTCCAACAAAGTTCCTGTTTGTGGTTGCAATGGCCTTCTCGCCCCTTGCAAGTATACCCATATGACCCCCGAGGCATGGGCCACATGTGGGGGTAGAAAAGACTGCCCCTGCACTAACGAATATCTCGGCAAGGCCCTCTCTAACTGCCTGGAGATAGACCTGTTGGGTTGCGGGTATCACTATCATCCTTGTATTGGGATTGACCTTTTTACCCCTGATCACCTCGGCAGCCTCCCTGATGTCTTCGATCCTCCCGTTTGTGCATGAACCTATCACCACCTGGTCTACTGTGACATGCGACAGTTCAGCCGCTGGCCTTGTGTTTGAGGGCAGGTGGGGGCATGAGACGGTGGGGGGGATCCTTGAGCAGTCATACTCCCTGACCTCAACATACTCGGCATCCTCATCAGATGTATAGAGCCTGTAAGGCCTCTTTGCCCTTCCGTCCACATACTGTCTGGTTATCTCATCAGGCACGATGATACCGCTCTTGCCTCCTGCCTCGATAGCCATGTTACACATCGTGAGCCTTGCGTGCATTGGAAGGGACCTTATCACCTCACCATCGAACTCCATCGCCCTGTATAGTGCACCATCAACACCTATGTCACCAATTGTATGGAGGATCAGATCCTTCCCACCAACCCATCTGTTGAGACTCCCATAATATATAAGCTTCATGGATTCCGGCACCTTAAACCAGCATTCACCTGTGGCCATCGCCGAGGCAACATCGGTTGAACCCACACCTGTTGCAAACGCACCGAGTGCACCATAGGTGCATGTATGGCTATCGGCACCGATGACTAAATCCCCAGGAACCACCAGTCCCTGTTCAGGGAGCAGGGCATGCTCTATGCCCATCCTTCCAACCTCAAAATACAGGGACAGATTATACCGTCTTGAGAACTCCCTGAGCATCCTGCACTGTTCTGCTGCCTTGATATCCTTCTGAGGGGCAAAGTGGTCTGGGATAAGGGCTATCCTGTCTCTATCAAAGACCTCCTTCACACCTATCCGCTCGAACTCCTTTATTGCTATTGGAGCGGTTATATCATTTGCAAGGATGAGGTCGACCCTGGCATTGATCAGCTCTCCAGGGCCAACCTCCTCCCTCCCACAATGTGCGGCAAGGATCTTCTCTGTTATCGTCATTCCCATCCTCCCTCGGGGTTATAAGGATTTTTCCTCTGGATCCTGTGGATTTAAGGTCTTGGTTCTTTATCAGTGGCCTTTGTTCTTGAGGCGAGTTTGTTCAGTGCATTAACATACGCCTTTGCTGAGGCCACTATGATGTCTGTATCCGCTCCGCTGCCCCTTACCGTCCTTCCATCCTCTTCAAGTGTTACCATGACCTCTCCAAGGGCATCTGTACCACCTGTGATACTCTTGACCTCATATTTAAGCAGACTGCTCCTCGTTCCTGTTATCCTTGCGATGGCCCTGTAGGCCGCATCAACAGGCCCATCGCCATGCTCTGTCATCTCCACGATCTGACCGTTCACATTGAGCCTTGTGAAGGCGGTTGGTCTCTCGTTTATTCCACATGTTATCTTCAAATCAACAAGGCTGTATATCTCAGGAACCGTGCTTATCTCCTCTGATATCAGTGCCTCGATGTCCTCATCATATATCTCCTTCTTCTGGTCAGCCAGCCTCTTGAACCTCTCAAAGGCATTATTGAGCTCTTCATCGGTCAGTTCATATCCGAGCTCCTTCAGCCTCGTCCTGAATGCATGTCTGCCTGAGTGTTTTCCAAGGACAAACCTCGTCTTGTGGAGGCCGATGGTCTCGGGCCTGATGATCTCGTATGTAGACTTCTCCTTTAGCAGGCCATCCTGATGGATGCCTGACTCATGTGCAAAGGCGTTTGCACCAACAATGGCCTTGTTTGGTTGGACAAACAGGCCTGTGATCTTTGTCACCAGTCTGCTACTGCGTATTATCTCCTCTGTGTTTATATTTGTGTCTGCGTTAAATATATCCCTTCTCACCCTGAGCGCCATCACCACCTCTTCCATTGAACAGTTACCAGCCCGCTCTCCTATGCCGTTTATGGTGCACTCGATCTGTCCAGCGCCATTAAGCACAGCAGAGAGGGAGTTTGCCGTGGCCAGGCCAAGGTCATTGTGACAGTGCACAGAGATGACCGCCCTGTCTATATTCCTGACCCTCTCCCTTATCGTCCTTATCAATCTGCCAAACTCATCAGGTGTGCTGTAGCCAACGGTATCAGGGATGTTCACCGTGGTTGCACCTGCATCGATGACCGCCTGGATGACCTCGCACAGATAACCTATATCAGACCTCGTTGCATCCATCGGCGAGAATTCGACATCATCCACATAGCCCTTTGCAAGCCTGACCATCTCTACCGACCTCCGCAATGCCTCTTCTCTGCTGACACGGAACTGGTATTTGAGGTGTATGTCAGAGGTGGAGTGGAATGTGTGTATCCTCTTCTTTTCGGCATCCTTGATCGCCTCCCACGCCCTCTCTATGTCCTCCGCCTTTGCCCTTGCAAGACTGCATATAACAGGCCCCTTCACCTCTGCGCTGATCGCCTTTATGGCCTCGAAGTCTCCTGGGGAGGCGATGGCAAAACCTGCCTCTATGACATCCACACCAAGGCGCTCAAGCTGTTTGGCGACCTGGAGCTTCTCGTGCACATTCATCGTTGCCCCAGGTGACTGCTCGCCATCCCTCAGGGTTGTATCGAATATCCTGATTATCCTCATTGTGTCTGCCCCTTCTGTCTGCTCCTCTTCCTCCTGAATATTATAACACTCTCCACCAACCCCCAGAGCATGTAACAGAAAGAGAATGTGAATATCATGATCTCGGGGAACATGAATATCAGTATTATTGTAACAACAACCACAACCAAAAGCCAGAAGGGCATCCTCTTCCTTGAGGAGAGTTCCTTTATACCATGATACCTCAACGAGCTGACCATCAGTATTGCGAGGAGAAAGGTCAGGATGAGCATCAGGTAGTTATCCTCAGGTTCTCCACCCCATATCTCTGTATAAAACAATACAAGTGCTGCAATCAGAGAGGCAGCACCAGGAATCGGTAGCCCGGTGAAGGCCTTGCTCTCGGTTGAGCCCATCTGGACATTATACCTTGCGAGTCTGAGCGCGCCACAGATGACATACAGCAATGCCGCTCCCCAGCCAAGGCGACCAAAGGACTGTAACGACCAGCTATAGATCAACATGGCTGGTGCCACACCAAATGCTACCAGGTCAGAGAGTGAGTCAAGCTCGATACCAAATTTTGTTGTTGTATTGGTCATCCTGGCCACCCATCCATCAAGCCCGTCAAAGATCATGGCCACAAGTATGGCCCATGCCCCGTGTATATACTGTCCTTTAAAGGACAGGAGGATGGCGTAAAAACCGAAAAACATGCTACACAGGGTCACGGTGTTTGGTAAGAGATATATCCCCTTCTTCATAAACCCCCTGGTGCCTGTTCAATCACCCCTATAACGGTCTGGCCTGCCCTCACCCTATCATTCAGGCCCACCCTGATAGAGGTGTTTAATGGCATGTATATATCAACCCTTGAACTGAACTTTATCATACCATACCTCTGTCCCTGATTAACGCCGTCGCCTGGCTTGACCCTGCATACAGCCCTCCTTGCCAGGAAGCCCGCAACCTGCCTCACCACCACCCTTCCGTACCTGCTCTCAATCAGCATGGTTATGTGTTCATTTGTCATTGAGGAGTCATCCCTGTAGGCCGCGATGAACCTGCCTGGGTAGTGTCTGACCTCTCTCACCACCCCGTCACAGGGTATCCTGTTGATGTGGACATCAAGGGGAGACATGAATATGCTGACCTCGATGGCCTCCTCCCTGAGGACCTCTTCCTCACGGGTCCTTCCAATAAAGATCACCCTGCCGTCTGCAGGTGAATAAAACACACCCTCCCTCTTATCTATCACCCTTTCGGGGTCCCTGAAGAAGAAGATCATGAAGAGGGTGAGGATGAGGAACGGGATTGTGAGTAGCGGGTTGCCTGACAGTGTAGTTATAAACGTGACAGAGGCAGAAAGGAGGATAAAGGGATAACCTTCTTTTGCGATTTTAAACATACCTTCTGTAAAGGGTGGTGGTTCATGCCTTTGACTTATCAACAAGCCTGCCCTTTTTAAGCCATGGCATCATCTCCCTCAACCTTGCACCGACCTCTTCTATGGGATGCTCCTCGCCCTTCTTTGTCAGTGCATTAAAAACAGGTTTGTTCGCCCTGCATTCAAGTATCCACTCCCTTGCAAACTCTCCTGACTGTATCTCCTGGAGAATCCTCTTCATCTCCCTTCTCACCTCTGAGTTTATGATGCGCGGGCCCCTTGTAAGGTCTCCATACTGGGCTGTGTTGCTTATAGAGTATCGCATGTTTGAGATACCGCCTTCATATATAAGGTCGACTATGAGCTTTACCTCGTGGAGGCACTCAAAGTATGCCATCTCGGGTGAATACCCTGCCTCAACAAGTGTCTCATAGCCTGCGAGTATGAGGGATGTAAGACCCCCGCAGAGCACAACCTGTTCACCAAAGAGGTCGGTCTCTGTCTCCTCCCTGAAGGTGGTCTCTATGACACCGGCCCTGCCACATCCAATGGCAGAGGCGTATGAGAGTGCGATGGCCTTTGTGTCTCCAGAAGGATCCTGGTGTACAGCAACAAGACATGGCACACCACTGCCTTTTGTATATTCTGACCTGACCAGGTGGCCTGGCCCCTTTGGGGCAACCATAAAGACATTGGCCTCTGGTGGAGGAACTATCTGGTTGTAGTGTATATTGAAGCCGTGGGCAAAACCGAGGTATACCCCCTTCTTCATGTTCGGCCTTATCTCCTGATTATAGACATCAGGTTGATATTCATCAGGGATCAACATCATGATGATATCGGCCTGTTTTGCTGCCTCCGAAGGCGTCATAACCCTGAAGCCTGCCTTCTTCGCCTTGTTAAAGCTTGTACCCTTTCTCACCCCGATTATCACGTCCATACCGCTCTCTTTCAGATTGAGCGCATGGGCATGCCCCTGGCTTCCATAGCCCATGATACACACCTTCTTCCCCTTGAGAAGGCCCCTCTTTATGTCCTTATCATAATATATCTTCATCATCCTCCCTCCTTTCTCTTTAGCCCCTCCCTGGCGATTGCGACCTTTCCTGTCCTGACAAACTCCTTTATCCCGTACGCCTTCATTAGCTCCACAAAGGCGTTTATCTTCTTCTCATCACCTGTGATCTCAACCGTATAGGTGGTTGGGCCTGAATCCACGACCCTCCCCCTGAATATCTCGGTGAGCCTCAGGACCTCTGCCCTGTCCTCCTTCTTTGGTGCCACCTTCAGGAGGATCATCTCCCTTTCGACATGCTCTATCTCCATGAAATCAACCACCTTTATCACATCTATGAGCTTGTTCAGCTGTTTGGTTATCTGTTCTATTATCTGGTCATCTCCGCTCGTTACGATGGTCATAAGGGATATCTGGGGATCAAGGGTCTCACCAACCGAGAGACTCTCGATGTTGAACCCCCTACCGCTGAACAGACCTGCCACCCTTGCGAGCACACCGAATCTGTTCTCCACCAAGACCGATATTGTATGCCTCATCTCATCCCTCGTAATGTGTTATGCATAGTGAGCCTTCTATTTTACCGCCCTCAATCTCCTCTTTGGTTTCTTCTCCTCCTCTTCAAACAGCATCTCATCAATCGCCCCTCCTGCAGGAACCATTGGATATACCTTCTCCTTCCAGTCCACAATAAAGTCCATGAACACCGGCCTGTCCTTGACCCTGAGCCCCTCACGGAGTACAGGCTCTACCTCTTCGGGCCTTGTGGCCCTGAGCCCCACTGCACCATATGCCTCGGCCACCTTTACAAAGTCAGGCACAACATCAAGATGGCTGTAGGAGTATCTCTCCCTGTAGAAGAGCTCCTGCCACTGCCTGACCATCCCAAGATATTGATTGTTGAGGATGGCCACCTTGATGGGCAGCTTGTTTACCACCGCTGTTGCAAGCTCCTGTATATTCATCTGAATACTCCCGTCGCCGGCTATATCGATCACCATCTTGTCAGGGCAGGCTATCTGTGCCCCTATGGCTGCAGGGAAACCATAACCCATTGTCCCAAGACCACCTGAGGTGAGGAGTCTCCTTGGCTTGTCAAACTTATAGTACTGGGCTGTCCACATCTGGTTCTGTCCCACCTCTGTGGTGATTATAGCATCACCCTTTGTGAGTTCATATATCTTCTCCACCACAAACTCGGGCTTGATGATCTCCTTGTCAAACCTGTATCCAAGTGGCCTCTCCTTCTTCCATTTGCCTATCTCCTTCAGCCACGATGCCCTTACAGCAGTCCACTGGCCCTTTATCTCCTTGAGGAACTGGAGGAGGTCCCTCAACACAAGCTTCACATCCCCGACCACCGGAACATCCACCCTCACATTCTTCCTTATCGAGGTTGGATCGATATCAATGTGGATGATCCTTGCGTTTGGTGCGAATGAGGCTATCCTTCCTGTGACCCTGTCATCAAACCTCACCCCGATCCCCACTATAAGATCGGCATGCTGCACCGCCATATTGGCCCAGTAGGTGCCATGCATACCGAGCATCCCGAGAGAGAGCCTGTGGGTTCCTGGGAACCCCCCAAGGCCCATCAGGGTCATGGCCACAGGTGTCTCCGTGTATTCTGCCAGCTCCCTGAGCTCCTTTGATGCCCCTGAGATGATCACACCACCACCTGCCATGATGACCGGTCTCTTTGCCCTTGCTATCTCGTTGGCTGCCTGCTTTATCATCCACCTATTGCCATGGTATGTGGGATTATAGCCCCTTATCTTCACCTGTTTTGGCCATGTGAAGTCTGCCGTCCCACCTGTGACATCCTTTGGAAGGTCAATCAGGACAGGGCCTGGTCTTCCAGTGGATGCGATATAAAAGGCCTCCCTCACGACCCTTGCGAGGTCTGCCGTGTCCTTGACGAGGTAGTTATGTTTGGTGCATGGCCTGGTGATGCCAACGATATCAGCCTCCTGAAATGCATCGTTACCTATCAGCATTGTGGGCACCTGGCCTGACAGCACCACTATCGGCACAGAGTCCATCGAGGCGGTCGCTATGCCTGTTACGGTATTTGTTGCCCCTGGGCCTGATGTGACGAGCACAACCCCGACCTTTCCACTCGCCCTTGCATAGCCATCTGCCGCGTGGACAGCGCCCTGCTCATGCCTTGTCAGGATCAGCCTTATGTCCTTATCATCATAGAGGATGTCAAATATATTGAGCACCACGCCTCCAGGATAACCAAAGATATGCCTGACACCCTCTCTCTTTAAACATTCAACGAGTATCTCTGCTCCGCTTTTTTTCATTGTTCAATCCCTTTCTCTGACCTTCATTATAGCCCCTGTGCCTGCAGATGTTACAGAGGCAGAGTATCTTGCAAGCCATCCACTGTCTATCCTTGGTCTGGATGGTCTCCATTTAGAGAGCCTCTTCTTGACCTCTTGTCTGCTGAGGAGAAGGTCCACCTTTCTTCCTGGGATGTCTATGTCTATGATATCGCCGTCTCTGACTATGGCGATCGGCCCGCCCTCCATGGCCTCTGGAGAGACATGGCCTATACATGGGCCCCTTGTGCCGCCTGAAAACCTCCCATCGGTAATGAGTGCAACAGACTCACTCAATCCCATCCCTGCGATTGCAGATGTAGGCCCGAGCATCTCCCTCATGCCAGGTCCACCCTTTGGCCCCTCACATCTTATCACCACGACATCCCCTGCCTTTATCCTCCTGCCAAGTATCGCCTTCATGGCATCCTCTTCCGAGTCGAACACCCTTGCCCTTCCCCTGAACCTCAGCATGCCCTTACTCACAGCAGACTGCTTTACAACAGCCCCTTCAGGTGCAAGGCTACCCTTGAGTATTGCTATACCACCCTCCTTATGATGGGCCCTTGTAACGGGCCTTATTACCTCAGGGTCGATCACCTCTGCATCATCTGCAATCTGATGTATCCTTTTGCCAGAGACCGTTAGGGTATTATGCAGGGAACGCTTCAGCCTCTTCATCACAGCAGGTATTCCTCCTGCATACTCAAGGTCTTCAAGATAATGACTTCCACCTGGGAGCATATCAGCAATATGCGGTGTCTGACGGCTTATCCTGTCGAATATCTCAAGGGGCAGGGAGATGCCTGCCTCATGGGCTATTGCTGGTATGTGCAGGACCGTGTTGGTTGACCCACCGAGTGCCATATCCACCCTTATGGCATTCTCAAAAGATCGACGGGTCATGATCCTCCTTGGGGTTATATTCTTCTTTATGAGTTCGACTATCCTCACACCGCTGTGAAAGGCTATCCTCCTCTTCCTGGATGATACCGCGAGTGATGTTGCACATCCTGTTAGACTCATGCCGAGCGCCTCGGTAACGCATGCCATTGTATTTGCTGTATACATGCCCTGACACGAACCAGCCCCGGGGCAGGCACACACCTCAAGCTCTGCTATATCCTGGTCACTCAACAGGCCCTTTTTGTACTTACCGATGGCCTCGAAGGTATCATTAACAAGAGAGAGTCTCCTTCCCCTTAAATGGCCTGAGAGCATAGGCCCTGCTGTCACCACTATGGATGGGATGTTGACCCTTGCCGCTGCCATCAACATCCCAGGGGTTATCTTGTCACAGTTCGTCAGTAGCACAAGACCATCAAACTGGTGTGCCTCTGCTATGGTCTCGATCATGTCAGCGATCAACTCCCTGGAGGGCAGGCTGTAGTGCATGCCCCTGTGACCCATGGCAATACCATCACAGATGCCCGGGATGCCAAAGAAGAATGGGTATCCGCCTCCGGTGTGAATACCCTTCTCAATGAACCTCTCAAGATCACGCATGCCGATATGGCCAGGGATGATATCGGTAAAGCTCGTTGCAACACCTATAAAGGGCTTGTCAATCTCTGTGCGCGGGATGCCCGTGGCATAGAGCAGTGCCCTGTGAGGCAGCCTCTCAAGACCCTTTTTGATTGAATCGCTCTTCATGATATCATTGATTGGCCTTCAGTTTCTGTCTGTATTTCCTTATCATCTCTGCCATGAGGTCCTTGTTCCTGAGTTTCTGCTTCTGTATCTTCTTTCTCTCGATCTCTTCATCCGTTGTGAGGAACCTCTTTTTGTCAATACGGGCAAGGGTTTCGTCCAGTCTCCTGTGCTCCTCCTCGAGCCTCCTGAATTCTTCACTCTCCTTCCTCAGGATCTCTGCGATCTCGTGATCCTTCAAGACTCCTCCCCCCTCTCTTTATATAAGTTTGAAAGTTATCATATTATAACAAAAATTACAAGGGCTGTTTTGACAAATCTCTCGGTATTTCAATAAGATATCATAGCCATGGAATACGAACTCTTCGACACTCACTGCCACCTCGAGATGGATGAATACGAGGATGACAGGGACGATGTGGTAGAGAGGGCCGAGGCTGCAGGTGTCAGATACATCATAAACGCAGGCTCTGACATGGAGGCCAATCTGAAGGCCCTGAGCCTGTCAGGCAGGTATAGCACCCTCTATCCCTCTGTTGGTATCCATCCGCATGATGCAGATACCCTGAATGAGGCCACCCGCACCAGGTTAGAGGAGCTCCTTGAGGATCACCGTATTGTGGCCATTGGTGAGATCGGACTCGACTATCATTATATGAATTCGCCAAGAGAGACACAGATAGAGGCCTTCAAGCTACAGATAGGGCTTGCAAAGAGGCACAATCTACCCATAATCATCCATAGCAGGAAGGCAAAGGATGATACGCTGAGCATACTGAAGGACGAGGCGACAGGCATGAGGGGCGTGCTTCATTGCTTCTCAGGTGACATAGAGATGGCGAAGAAGGCAATGGATATGGGGTTTTATATATCGATTGCAGGGCCTGTCACATTCAAGAATGCAAACAGACTGCGAGAGATCGTATCTTTAATACCCGATGACTATCTGCTCATAGAGACAGACGCACCATATCTAAGCCCTGTGCCTATGAGGGGCAGGAGGAATGAACCCTCATTCCTGAGATACATCGCCGAGATGATCGCCCAGATAAGAGGAGTTACACTGGATGATATAGCAAGGATAACCACACTGAATGCAAAGAGGCTCTTTAGGATAGGAGAGCTGCCTGACGAAGGAGAGGTTGCATACAGGATCAGGAACAACCTCTATCTGAATATCACGAACAGGTGTACAAACAGGTGTGGTTTTTGTGTGAGATTCCAGACAGACTATGTCAAAGGGCACAACCTCAGGCTGAAGAGGGAACCGACATTAAAGGAGATCATCAGCGCCATAGATGACCCGGCCTCCTATAAGGAGGTGGTATTCTGTGGTCTTGGAGAGCCGTTGCTGAGGCTTGATGTGGTAAAGGAGGTGGCACGCTGGGTCAAGGATAGGGGAGGGAGGGTCAGGATCAACACCAATGGGCATGGTAATATGATAAATCAGAGGAATATCCTGCCTGAATTATGCGGCATAATCGACAGCATCTCCATAAGCCTCGATGCAGAGGACAGGGACAAGTATGAGAGGATATGCAGGCCGGTATTCAAGGATGCCTTTGATGGTGTGATCTCCTTCATAAAGGAGGCCAAAAGATATATACCCGATGTGAATATCACGGTGGTCGATATACCTGAGATAGATATAGAAAGATGCAAGGCCCTTGCCAGGGAGCTTGGGGTGGGCTTGAGGGTCAGACGGTTTAACGTGGTTGGTTGAAGATTACCCTCTCCAGGAAGAGCCCACATGCCGGTGCGGTAATCCCTGCACGCCTCCTGTCCCTTGAGTCGAGTATATCTCTTATATAAGAAGGGCTGAGCCTTCCTTTCCCTATCTCTACAAGTGTCCCAACAATGTTTCTCGCCATATGTCTTAAAAAGGCATTGGCCTCGATGGTTATCTTCAGCAGCCCTACATCGAGCCTGAATGTAAAAAACTCAAAACATGGAGAGAGCGAGATGTTGATGTTATATATAGTCCTCACAGGATTTTTTGATGCACACCCGGAGGCCCTGAAACACGAGAAGTCGTGCTCTCCTACGAGATAGTCAGCAGCCTCACGCATCAGGTCAACCCTGCCCGACAGGTCATGGTATATCTGCCAGGTATATCTGCCGAGAAATGGAGAAGGGGGGTTGGAGTATGAGATGAGGTATGAATAGACCTTCCTTATCGCACTGTATCGTGGGTGGAAGTCTTCATCGACCTCACTCACATCCATTATCCTTATATCAGGTGGGAGATTGGCATTCAATGCCCTCCTCAGTGTCTCTGTATCAAGGGTGGTATTGGTCTTAAACGAGGCCACCTGACCGAGCGCATGGACACCCGCGTCTGTCCTTGAGGCACCTGTCACCCTTGATCTTCGGGCTGTTACCCTCTCGATCGCATCCTCCAGGACCCCCTGGATTGTGACAATCCGTTCAGGTGTCCTGACCCTCTGGACCTGCCAGCCTGAATAATTCGTGCCATCATACTGGAGGATGAGCCTGATGTGCCTCACTTCTCTGATGATACACTATCGATCAGGGCTATGAGTCTGTCTGCCGTTGTATAGCCCGAGACCACGGTGCCATCCTGGAGTATAAGCGTTGGTGTGCCTGTTATCCCGAGGGACCTACCAAGCTGTATATTCTCATCCACCTGATTGGTCTCACATGTGGGCGGTGGGATCTCCTTGCCTGAGAAGGCGTCATCAAGCAGCTTCAGTGATCTCTCGCAGACGATGCTCTTGGATTTTCTATAGGCATCGGGATGGAGCTTTACAAGCGGGAAGAGCTTTATATAAAATGCGATATCCTTCCTTTCTGATACGATCTTTTTCAGCTCACCGTGCAGCTTTCTACAATACGGACAATCAGGGTCATCAAAGATGATCACCGTCTTTCTTGCCATGGGATTGCCCATGACAATGGCATCATCAAGGGGTATCTTGCCAACATCCACCTTTTTCTTGGGAGCAGGTTTAACCTCGCCACCGACAAGCCTTTTATTCTCTATGTCGATGATACTGCCGGCAAAGAAATACTTCTTTGAATAATGGAGATACACAGGGAACCTCTTCCCCTTTGCCTCCACCTCCACCATCCACATCCCCTTCACAGGCCCCTGCTTTACATCTATCACCTTCTCAACAAAATCCTTGAGGATCTCTGATGCCTCGTCCTTTTCGATCTTGTGACACTGGATGCAATCTGTGCCACAACCCTCACCCTCTATGTTGAATGGATAGGCAAGGCTATGAATTGAGATGATAAAAAAGGACAGCCCTGTTAAGAACGCACCCTTCAGACACGACCTGATGACCTCTCCCTGCAATATAGATCCCATAGTCCCTCCTTTAACAAATCCTCATTAAAGCATTTTAACATTTATCATTATCATGATACAAAGGAAACACAACCCCTTGTAAAACCAAAAATCTTTGTTATATTATTTCTCACTATGCTCTCCAAGGTCCTCAGTGCAACACTGATCGGTATCGACGCACATATTGTTGAGGTCGAGGTTGATATAACATCACGGGGGCTGCCTCATTTTTCAATGGTCGGTCTGCCTGACACAGCGGTTAAGGAGAGCAAGGACAGGGTAAAGGCAGCATTAAAGAATACAGGCTTTAATTTCCCACTAAAGCAGATAACCGTAAACCTTGCGCCAGCGGATATAAAGAAAGAAGGCTCTGCATTCGACCTCCCAATAGCTATAGGGATTGTGACAGCAGAGGGCTTTATAGAGCCACGCTCTGTGGAGGGTTACATGCTTTCGGGGGAACTCTCTCTTGATGGAATGATAAAACCCGTTAAGGGCGCCTTATCTATGGCCATAAAGGCAAAGGCCAGGGGGCTGAAGGGTATAATCATACCCAGGGAGAATGCCAGGGAGGCTGCGGTTGTGGAGGGTATCGATGTGTATGGCTTTGAAAGCCTGCCAGAACTGATCGGATTCTTCAGGGGAGAAGACAAAAAGACACCGATCAGGATAGATATCACAAAGGTGATGAGGGAGAATTCCGTATATCAGGATGACTTTATGGATGTCAAGGGCCAGGAGCATGTCAAGAGGGCGCTTGAGGTTGCCGCTGCAGGCAGCCATAACATCCTGATGATAGGCCCGCCAGGCTCTGGCAAGACCATGCTTGCGCGGAGGATACCCACGATACTTCCTGATATGACATTCGAGGAGGCCCTTGAGACGACCAGGATTCACAGTGTGATGGGATATGTGGGGAGTGGTCAATCATTGATCGCCACAAGGCCATTCCGTTCACCCCACCATACGGTGTCTGACGTTGCAATGGTAGGAGGTGGACAGGTGCCGAAGCCTGGTGAGGTGAGCCTTGCACACAATGGAGTGCTCTTCCTTGATGAGCTACCAGAATTCAAGAGGAATGTGCTTGAAGTCTTGAGACAGCCCATAGAGGATGGGGTTGTTACAATCTCCAGGGCGGTCAGTTCCATCACCTATCCTGCATCCATTATGCTTGTATGTGCCATGAACCCCTGTCCATGTGGCTACTTTGGAGATCCACGGCATCAGTGCACATGCACCCCATCCCAGATACATCGTTACAGACAGAAGGTCTCAGGGCCGCTCCTTGACAGAATAGATATCCATGTAGATGTGCCGGCTGTCGCATACAAGGATCTGTCCAATGAACTATCCGGTGAGCCATCCAGTGCCATTAAACAGAGGGTTCAGAGGGCAAGGGAGATCCAGATAGAGAGGTTCAAAAAAGACGGTATCTATTCTAATGCGAAGATGCGATCAAGGCACATAAAAAAATACTGCTCCCTCAAAAAGGAGGCGAGGGAGATACTGGAGACAGCCATGCAGAGACTCGGTCTCTCAGCAAGGGCATATACAAGGATACTGAAGGTCTCAAGGACGATAGCAGACCTTGCAGGCTCAGAATTGATAGAGGCAGAGCATATCTCAGAGGCCATCCAGTACAGATCACTTGATAGGGAATCGGCGTAACCTCCTCAGGAATCAGGGCTCTCTATACGGATTCACTATTTATGAGCAATATCCCTTGGCAATACTCCCCCATCTTGACCTTGCAAATCCGCTACTGATGTGGAGCTGTTACAGAAGGCGAGGGTAATGAAGAGACTTTTTGTTACCAGGGATAAAGATTTTGGTGCACTTGTATTTCTAAAAGAGGAGATAGCTACAGGGGTAATATTTTGAGGGGGGACCTTTAGATATCAACGCAATACATGACGAATTATCCAGGCTGCTAAAAAGCCACAAAGAGGACGAATTGCATCATTATTTCTGCGTTGTAGAGAAAGATAGATATAGGACAAGACGTATTAGAAATCCATAAAGGCTTGTTCTATAGAAGATTTAATCCTTTCAAAGGGGGCTGTCCATCGAACTGTGTAAATTGATAAACTGAGGAAAGCACAGGAGGTGGTCAGCCCGAACTCATGTCACTTCATGGGGCTTCCTGTTTTATGATCTGAAAGCAGGTTGTGGAGGTCTCACCACTAAGTCTCCAGGGGCCTGTTCTTGGACCCTTCATGGCAGGTTATTCTATGCTCAGGTGATAGCATGTTAGTATTTGTGTTATTCTTTATAGAATCCTTAACAAAAAGGAGGGTAGATCATCCTTAAGAGGGCTGTAATATGGCTTACTGTCCTGGCATTTGTTGCCTTAATAGGGTTCCTTGTCTATAAGAAGAGGTTTGCACCCATTGAGGTCAAGGGGGCCACCGTGACGAGGCAGGAGATCGAGGCAACGGTTACAGGGACGTCCACAGGTATAATCAGGTCCGATGTCGAGGTGAATGTGACCGCTCAGAGGAAGGGGAAGATAACAGGGCTTTATTATGATGAGGGTGACACAGTGAAGAAGGGAGCACTGATAGCAAGGTTTGATACCGATGAGGTCATGGCAAACCTGAGAAAGGCAGAGGCAGAGCTGAGACGGGCAGAGATAAATCTATCGAATATAGAGAAGGAGTATGACAGGAAGAAGACCCTCTTTAAGGAACAGCTACTGAGCAAACAGCAGTTTGATGACATAAATGCAAGGCTCCTGCTTGCAAGGGCTGCGCTTGAGGATGCGAGGGCAGTGTATGACATGGCAAAGCTCCAGTATGAATACTCGTTTATAAAGGCACCGGTTGATGGCGTAATCGCTGAGAGGCCAGTAAAGGTCGGTGATACTGTTGCACCAGGACAGAAGATCGTCTCTATAGTTGATCCCTCGTTACTCTACATCTCAGCCCCTGTTGATGAGGCCGATGTTGGCAGGGTCTCAGTCGGTCAGGAGGTAAGGATAACTATGGACGCCTATCCTGGCAGGACATTCAGGGGAGAGGTGATAAGGCTCTCCCCGATAGTGACCGGCGGCAGGCTTGAGACCAGGACGTTTGAGGTGAGGGTCTCGGTGCCCCAGGATGATATCATTATCAAGCCAGGGATGTCTGCTGATATAGAGATAATAACCGGCAGGGTCAGGGATGCCCTTGTCGTGCCATCACAGGTGGTCATTGAGGAGGGATTGAGGCGGTATGTGTATGTCGTTGAGTCAGGGAGGGCAAGGCTGAGGGAGGTCGAGACAGGGCTCTTTAACTGGAACCTTACCGAGATAAAATCAGGCCTTAAGGAGGGAGAGACGGTTATCTTCACACCTGATAATCCTGGCTTCAGGGAGGGCGTGAGGGTAAAGGTTGTTGATTAGCCTCAGGGATATCAGAAAGAGCTATCTGTTGGGCAGGGTGAGGATCGATGTCCTCAGGGGTATTAACCTTGATGTTGAAAGGGGAGACTTCGTGGCCATCATGGGGCCTTCAGGCTCTGGCAAGTCCACCCTTCTCAATATCATAGGGTGTCTTGACAGGCAGTCGTCAGGGAGGTATCTGTTTGAGGGTATCGATATAGCAGAGAGGACGGATAATGAGCTTGCTGAGTTGAGGAACAAGAGGTTTGGCTTTGTCTTCCAGAGCTTCAACCTGCTGCCAAGATATTCAGCATTTAAAAATGTTGAATTACCAATGATTTATAGTAATATACCTCAAGCAAAACGTGAGGAAAAAGTGGCGGATGTGCTGGAGAAGGTCGGACTCATCGACCGCAAGGACCATACCCCTGCTGAACTGAGTGGAGGCGAACAGCAGAGGGTGGCCATTGCAAGGGCGCTCGTGATGAACCCCTCTGTGATCCTTGCTGACGAGCCAACAGGCAACCTTGACAGCAGGGCAGGGGCGGAGATAATGAAGATATTCAGGAGCCTCAATGAGGAGGGGATAACCATAATCCTTGTAACCCATGAGATGGCCGTTGCCAGGACAGCGAAACGGATAATCACCATAAAGGATGGGGTCTGTCTTGATGGATGTTATTGAGGTCTTAAAGATGTCTCGAACCACTATCCTGATCAACAAGACACGGTCATTCCTGACCGTGCTTGGCGTTGTGATCGGTGTGACCGCCGTTATATTGATGGTCTCGATAGGCGAGGGGGCGAGGAAATACATCAGGGATGAGTTCACAGGGCTCGGGTCAAACATCCTGGTGGTTGTCCCTGGAAAGACATCATCAGAGGGGGGACCACATATGGGGACGAGTGCCGTCAGAAAGCTCGTCTATGGCGATGCCGAGCTGATAAAGAGGCGATCGAGGTATATAGAGTCGTCGATACCTGTTGTGGTGGGCACATCCCTCATCAAATACATCTCAAAGAGCAGATACACGTATGTGGAGGGCGTGTCAGAGGAGTTCTTCAGGGTAAGGAACCTCTCGGTCGACAGCGGCCGTTTCTTTACAAAGACGGACGTGGAGGCAAGGCGGAGGGTGTGTGTGATAGGAAGGACAGTGAAGCGGGAGATACTGGGTGAGATAAACCCCCTCGGCAGGCTTATCACCATTGGAGAGACCAAGTTCAGGGTCATCGGCCTGATGGCCCCGAAGGGCGTTACGCTCGGTTTTGACTTTGATGACCTTGTGTTTATACCTGTTACAACCGCAATGGAGCTTTTTGACACCGACAGCCTTTTCAACATAACGGTTAAGGTGAGGAGCGAGAAGGAGATACCCCTTGCAAAGGAGGACATCAGGAGGACCCTGCTTAAAAAGCATGCTGGGGAGGAGGACTTTACCATACTCAGCCAGGATGAGATGCTCTCTGTTATGGAGAGGATACTGAAGATCATGACCGCTGTGCTTGCAGGTATCGCCTCCATATCACTGCTGGTGGGAGGCGTTGGGATTATGAACATCATGCTCGTCTCTGTCAAGGAGAGGACACGGGAGATCGGACTCAGAAAGGCGATCGGTGCGAAGAACAGGGACATACTCTTCCAGTTCCTTGCCGAGGCCGTTGTGCTGAGTCTCGTAGGAGGGATAATGGGCATACTGATCGGGGTTGTGCTCACATGGATGATACCCCTCTTTGTGTCCTATCTGCCCACCAGGTTGAGTGGATGGTCGGTAATAATGGCATTCTCGTTCTCTGTGTTCGTGGGTATATTCTTTGGTGTCTATCCTGCAAAGAAGGCGGCAGGTCTTGACCCAATAATTGCGCTCAGGTATGAATAGTGATGAAGGAATTCTTTACCAGGAGGAGATGGATATTCTCGAGGCTACTGCCAGGACTGCTGATATTCCTGGTTATATTCTTCCTCCTGAGGGGGCCGTATCTCTCTAATTCAATAAAGAGGATCATTATCCCCATCCTTGAGAATGCCACCGGCGAAAGGATCATCACCGATCATGCAGTGATAAACCTACTTCCTCTCTATATCCAGATAAAGAGCATCAGGGTCTTCAACGATGAGGGACGCAGACTCGTATGGATCACAAAGACCCGTGCATATATAGACCCCCTTGCACTCCTGCGCGGTGAGGTAAGGCTCAGCAGGCTGTCACTCAAAGAGCCGAATATTACGGCTTCAAAAGAGGAGATCCAGAGGATGATCGACCACATCAAGGGATATCTCTCTGGTGGCAGGGAGGGTGTCGTGGTTACATTGAAGGGGATCAAGATCATCAGAGGAGAGTTTGATCTGAGCGGGATGAATGGGCTCAGGAAGGTCTCGGGCAGGGGGCTCATGGTGAGCGGGTTTTTTAGAGGGGATGAGCTTATCCTCGATTGGTCACTCGATGAGGGTCACATCTCCATCAAGGGGCTCTCAGAGGTGGTCTATGATGCAGACGGTAGGGTGAGGATAGGAAGGGATGGTGTGGTGGAGCTCTCGGACATAGATATAGGAGTTTATGGCTCAGAGCTTCGGGCAGATGGCAGGCTGTCCTTCTCGCCTGATGAGGGTTTCAAAAAGGGGGTGATCAAGGGGAGGGCAAGGGTCCTGACTGAGACGGTCAACAGGATCATGGGTGTAAGGTCTGATAGGGCGAGTGAGGGCGAGATCAGACTCACAGGAGGTGTTGAGATCCTGCCTGACAGGGGATGGCCTGACTTTGTCCTTGATTTAAAGACAGAGGGGTTCTTTTATCTTGAAGACCTCATGAGGCTCCTCAAGGTCAGAGACAGGATAGAAGGGAGGATATCACTGGATGGGAGGATAAGCGGCAGTTATAAGGATCTGGTGGGAGAGGGCAGGGTGAGACTCAGGGATGGCCTCCTGAGCACCCTGCCTCTGGATGATGCCGAGGGAGATATCCGATACAGGAACAGGAGGTTTGACCTCAGGGATTTTATAGCACATACATATAAGGGAGAGCTGAAGGGGGATGCATACCTTCTCATCCCTCGTGGAGACTATTTTGTCAGGGCAAGTGTTGATGGTATAGATAGCAGGGATTTCTTCGGATTTATCGGGTGGGACGCCCCCTTCTCAAGGGGCATCATCGATGGGGAGTTTGATCTAAAGAAGATCAAGGGAAGGGACTTTGATGTTGTCGCAGATGTGAATTACACAAACAGGGATGTTACGGAGGAGGGTCCGATCACCAGGCTCAGGGGCATTGAGGGAGTGGTTAGGTTTAAGGACAGGGTCGTCACGATCAAGGACGCAAGGTTCTTTACACCCCTGTCCGAGATGTTCATGGACGGAGATATCAACCTCATGGACAGAAAGCTCCTTTTAAAGATCAGGCTCAACAGCAGGGATGCATCAGAGCTCATGGATAATCTGGAGGGGAAACTCGTATTCACCGGCAGTGCAGGTGGGTCAATGGAGGATATAAATATATCAGGCTCTCTACAGATGTCATCAGGCAGTATCAATGGTTTTATATTCGATACCCTTGATTCAGAGCTCACATACTCCGTCGATTCCCTGAGATTAAAGAGGCTCGAGATCCGCAAAGGCAGGTCGGATTACAGGATCACAGGAACGGTGAGCTTCAGAGATGCAGAGAGGCTCTTCTCATTCAACAGGCCACTGTTTGATCTGAAGGTCCTGTTGAATAATGCCGATGCAGGGGTGCTGGCAGGGTTCTTTTATAAAGACGCACCACTTTCAGGTTATGTGGATGGAACGCTCTACTTTAAGGGCACAAGAGAGGATTATCAGGGCAGGGGAAGGCTCCTTGTCAGAGAGGCCATGCTCCCTATGCAGGCCTTTGACAGGATAGGCATTGAGGTGGGATTCTCTGAAGAGGCGCTGGAGTTTAAGTCCATCGCATTGAGCAGGGGAGAGAGTGAACTTACAGGGGACGGGACGCTCTACCATAACAGGAGGTTTAAACTCGCGCTCGTATCCAACAGACTGAGGCTCGAGGATGTGGATGGTCTGAAGGGATACGGGATTGGCGGAGTGGTAAAGGCCCTGAGGTTGAATGCACATGGTTCAATAGATAATCCTGATGTTGCCCTGTCCATGGATCTGGGGGATATCAATCTCAAGGGTATCGTGTTTCATAAAGGTTCAATGAGTGCAAAGATGAAGGACAGGGTCATCCGTTTTAATGCCAGCCTTCCAAGGGACAGAGTGGGTGTTGATGGTAAGGTGGTGGTTGGAAGGGTGCCTGAGTGGGAGATAAATATGAGGTTTGATCAGGGTGACTACGGGATGATTGTCAGGGGTGTGATGGATGTGCCTGATGAAGAGATGCATTTAAGAGCCAGGGGGGCGATTAATCTGGGTGGAAGGGGCAGGAGGGTGCTGTCCATGACAACAAGGTTTGATTCCATCGACATGGCTCTCTATGGATACAGATTTAAAAACAAGGGTGTGATACTCATCAGGCTTAATAACAGGAGGCTTGAGATAGGCTCTTTTGAGCTCATGGGTGACAGGGCCTATGTCTCAGTAACAGGTGGGATTGATATAGGCCAGGGATACGACATAAGGATGGTCGGGCACCTTGGCTTAGCGCCATTGAGTGCCCTGAGCAGGAGGGTGTCGTCACTCAGGGGTGAGGGTGATGTCACTGTTGAGATATCAGGCAGGTGGCAGAGGCCTGATATTACAGGTGAGATAAGGCTGAAGGATGTTACGGCATCGATAAAGGGGTTTCCATATATAATAGGGCCATTCCAGGGGAGCGTTGGTTTTAAGAGGGACAGGGTGGTCATCGATTCCCTTTATGGCCAGTTTGCAGGTGGAAGGGTGGAGGTGTCAGGTGTGGGGTACCTCAAGGGCCTTTCTTTTAAGGGTTTCTCCATCATGTCAAGACTCGATGGGATACGCCTGAGCCACCTTGAAGGCATAAAGGCGGTGTTTGATGGTCAGCTTTTTTATGAATCATCCGCAGAGGGTGATATGCTCTCTGGAGATTTATATATAAAGAGTGCAAGATATGAGCGGAGGGTGGAATGGAAGGGCTGGCTGACAGGGCTTACAGAGACAGGAGGTGAAGGGGCCATCGTTGAGACGCCCCCCTTCTTTGCTGATACCGGCCTTAATATACACATATCAGGCTCAGAGGGGATAATGATCGACAACAATATACTCAGGAGTCCTGTAAGCCTCGACCTGACAATCACAGGCAGGGTTAATAGATATGGCCTTATCGGCAGTGTCAGGGCAGATGACGGAAACATCTACTTCAGGGATAATGAGTTCGAGATCATAAGCGGTAGGGTCGACTTTGTAGAGACAGGACGGATAAGCCCTGTCTTCAATGTCAAGGCAGAGACATTCACCAGGGGTTACAGGGTCAGGATGACCATAGAGGGACCACTTGACAGACTCGGCCTTTTCCTCTCGTCAGATCCACCACTTTCTGAGAATGAGATACTCATGCTCCTTACAGCAGGCAGGGTTGATAAGGAGGGCAGGGGGTTTGAGAGTGGCATAGCTGCAGGTGAGGCAACCGCAATCCTTGCCGGTGGCGTGGAGGATGTGTTCACAGAGGGATTGAGGAGCATGGTCGGGGTTGAACGTTTTGAGATCAACCCCCAGACCACATCAACAGGTGCACTGAGTCCGAGGATCACCGTGGGGAAGAGACTCCTAAATGAGAGGCTATCCATCAGCTATACAATATCCATCGGCACAACAGAGGAGAGCATTATAAGGGTTAAATACAGGATCGGCAAGAAGATCTCCATTATAGGCACAAGGGATGAACTTGGCAGTATAGGGATGGACCTGAACTACAGGTTCGAGTTTGAATGATACACAGGGTGAGGAGAACGAGTTGGTAAGGTGCTGGATCGGCTGTATTAGAGGACGAAATCAGCATATCGGTGTCTTGACAGGTATACTCTTACTCCTCCTTCTCATCACACCCTCTGCCACCCATCCATCTGACAGGGTGATAAAGGCCATAGAGGTGGAGGGCCTCACAAGGATGAAGGAGGAAGATCTGATCGACCTCATCTGTCTCCATGAGGGCGACAGGCTTGACAGGGAGGTGCTGGGTCGTGGTATAAGGAGGGCCTTTAAGAAGGGGATATTCCTTGATATAAAGGCTGTGGCCGAAGACTATGAGGACGGGGTCAGGCTCAAGTATATTGTAGAGGAGGTTCCCCTGGTAAGGGATATCATTGTGCACGGCAACCTATGGGTCTCCACAGGGGATATCAGGAAAGCCTTCCTGTTTAAAGAAGGGAGGGGGTTAAGGGAGGAGTTCCTCCAGAAGGCGAGGCGGGGGCTCATAACATTCTTTCACAGGAAGGGTTTTATAAATGCAGAGGTTGACATCAGGGTCGTGGATGCAGGCAGGAATAAAAGGGATATAATCATCGATGTCAATGAAGGAGCCCCCCTCATTATAAAAAGGATAAATGCTCCACCTGAGGTCATGGAGCATCTTACACTCAGAGAGGGCAGCATCCTTGATATGGATGTTATCGAGCAGGATATAAGAGAGATAGAGGGTCTTTACAGGAGACAGGGATATATAAATCCTGTTGTGGGACCTTATAAATTCCATAATGGAGAGTTGATAATCCCTGTTAAGAAGGGGGACAGGCTTGAGGTCCTGTTCAGGGGTAACACCGTCTTCAGCACGAAGGGCCTCCTCAGACTCACGGGCATCACCGAGTATAAACAGATTACAGAGGAGAGGATCGAGGATATGGTGAATGTGATCAAGAGGCACTATATGAAAAATGGTTATCCTGGTGTGGAGGTGGCTGCAGGGATTGAGAGGGAGGAAGGGCTGATCAGGCTCAAGGTCTTCATCTCGGAGGGCAGGAAGGTGGTGGTTAGAGGTGTGCGGTTTGCAGGGGCGAGCCTCTCCCAGGATGTGCTCAAGAGGGTCGTCCTGCTTAAGGCAGGAGGACCTTACAATCCAGCCCTCATCACCGAGAGCGTGGATGCACTCAAGAGGTTCTATAATGCACTTGGCTATATCCACATGGGGGTGGATGGGGTCAGGGAGTATCCTGATCAGGAGGGAGGCATCGAGATAGAGTTCCTCATAAATGAAGGGCCCCGTGTGAGGATCGGCTCGATAGAGATCAGGGGTAATGCATCCATTGATGAACACAGCATAAGGGATGCCATCAGGCTCAAGCCTGGCTCTCCTTATAATACAGTGGATATAGGGGATGCGAGGTACAGGGTTCTGTCCCTCTACAGACGAAACGGCTTTCTTGATGCAGAGGTGAGGGTCAGGGGTCTCTTCGAGAAGGAGAGGGCAGAACTGGAGTTTGTGATAACCGAAGGCATACCCTCACACCTTGGCAAGGTGATCATCCGTGGCAACAGGAAGACAAAGGATGAGGTCATCATGAGGCAGATGGGCATCAGAGAGGGGCAGAGGATTGATTATGATGAGCTCATGAGGATCAGGGAGGCGTTATTCAAGCTCGATCTGTTTGACGAGCTCTCCATAGATCTGCTTCCGCCATATGAGACAGACGGCAGGCTCACGAGGGACATGCTTATTACAGTGAAAGAGGCAAAACCAGGGAGTGTGGATGTGGCAATAGGGTATGGTGATTATGAACAACTGAGGGGGTCAGTACAGATAAGCTACAGGAATCTTGGCGGGTATAACAGGCGGGTAGGTCTCGGGATCGAGATGAACGCCATGAAGAGTAAATACAATCTGAGTTTTAGAGAGCCATGGCTCTTTAACATACCCGAGCTTCCACTGTCGCTTTCGCTCGTAAAGGAGGACAGGAGGGTGATAAATCTTGATACAAAAGACCTGCTTTACAAGGTCAAGAAGCTCTCCTTCATCGCCAGTACAGAGAGGCAGTTGAGGAGTGCCCTCAAGGCAGGACTAAGCTATGAATACTCCTTTGTCAAGACCACCGATGTGGCCCAGGGCGTTATATTAAGCAGAGAGGATACAGGCACTGTTGCAATAAGCAGTATCTCACCCTCCCTCTTCTATGATAAGAGGGATGATCCCTTTGATCCCTCCTCTGGTTCACTGAATGGGATTATATTGAAGTTTGCATCAAAGGCGCTCCTGTCAGAGGCAGAATTTATAAAGATGGTCTTTCAGAGTTCCTGGTATACACGATTGCACAGGGGTGTGGTCCCTGCATTCTCTGTCAGGGGCGGTGTTGCCCATGCCTTTGGCGAGACAGAGGAGCTGCCCTTGATCGAGAGGTTCTTCCTTGGGGGGAGGAACACAGTCAGGGGCTACAGTCACGATACCCTTGGACCAAAGGGTGAGGACGGCTCTCCAACAGGTGGCAATGTATTCGCGCTTGTCAATGCGGAGCTGAGGGTGCCCCTTAAAAAAGGACTCGGGGTTGTTACATTTATCGATGGTGGTAATGTCTGGAAGGTGATAGATGATGTGGATGCCAAGTTGAGATACACTATTGGTGTGGGTCTGAGATACAGGACCCCTGTCGGCCCCCTGAGGATAGATTATGGATATAAGCTTGACAGACTGCCTGATGAGAGTGTCGGTGAGCTCCACTTCAGTATAGGCCATGCATTCTGAGGTAATGCACACAGGGATTAGAGTTATTATACTGGCGTCTTTTATCGCCTCTCTCCTGTTCCCTGCCCCAGGCAGTGCAGGGGTCATCGAAAGGGTTGTGGCCATTGTGGATGATGATATCATCCTGCTCAGTGAGCTGCAGGAGGCGATGAAGGAGCCTGAAAACAGGGGAAAGAGGGACATGGATGTGTTGAACGAGATGATAGATGACAGGCTTCTGCTGAGGGAGGTGGAGAGGTTCGTCCCTGTCTCAGAACTGGTCACATATTCAGGGAAGGATATAAACAGGATTATAAAAAAGAAGTACATAGACCTCAGGATAAGGCCCTTCATCCACATCCCCATAGAAGAGATCGAGGGATATTTCAAGACCCACAGGGAGTCCTTTGGAGGGAGAGAGTTCTACGAGGTGAGGGGTGAGATAGAGGATTTGCTTATAAAAGAAGAGATCAAGAAGAGACTGGATGAACATCTGAGGAGGATGAGAGAAGAGGCGTATATAAGGATACAGCTGTTTGAGTAAGGATTCACTGTTTTATAATCATAGGGGTGGTCTTTGTTGTGATGCCTCTGAACATCGGGGTTTTTAAGAGGAAAGGCCCGGGATAGAACCTGAAAATATCGAGCTATGGTGTTAACCGTATGTCTTTAATCACTGCAACCTCATTACATTCAGGAAATTTAGGACACTTCAGGCAGTCACCCCATATCTTCTGTGGCAGGGTGTTCTTGTCTATCTCCCTGAAACCCATCTCTATAAAGAATTCTGGATTATAGGTGAGTGCAAAGACCCTGTTTATCCCGAGTGACTTTGCCTCTTTAAGACACTCCTTCACGAGCCTCTTGCCTATCCCCTTCCTCTGGTAATCCTTCAGCACGGCAATCGACCTCACCTCTGCAAGGTCTTCCCATAGTATGTGAAGTGCACACACCCCTGTAATCCTTCCCTTTTCAATACAGACCAGGAAGTCCCTGATATTCTCGTATATCTCGTTCAGGGATCGTGGCAGCATCTTGTCCTTCTTTGCAAATTTATTGATGATACGATGTATGTCCCTTACGTCACCTATCCTTGCCTTTCTTATGACCATCCCCTGACCCTCTTGAATAGCTCTATGATTATCCCCTCCCTGAGCCCATAATCACTCACGATTATCTCTTTAAACCCGAATGTCGCCATTATCGATTTAAGGATCAACACCCCTGGCACTATTATATCCATTCTCCTGTCCAAAAGCACAGGATAGATCTCTGCCCTCTCCTTCATGCTTAGCACTGCTATCTCATTGTAGATCTTATTTATTGAATCTATAAAGAGGGTGCTCTTGTGGATCCTCTCATGGCTGTGGCTGTCAAGCCCCTGGAGCATGGCGGAAAGGGTGGTGATGGTCCCAGCCGTGCCGACAAGCATGGATCCCCCTGTAGTGAGCTGTCTCACCTCCTTGGTCTCCTCAAGCCTCCTCATCACCTCTCCCTCCATCCCTTTCAACTCACTCTCTGTTGGGGGGTCATGCCTCATAAAGCGATCTGTCATATAGATCACACCCAGTTTAATGCTCTTGATGCATGATATCCTGCCATCATCCATGAATATGAATTCCGTGCTTCCACCACCTATGTCTATGAGGAGAGCCGGTCCAGACAGGGGTATATCCATCGTCATCCCACTGGCAGTGAGCCTTGCCTCCTCCTCCTCGGTGGCTATCTCGACCTCGATCCCTGCCTCCTCCTCTGCCTTCCTGATGAATGTATCCCTGTTTTCTGCCTCCCTCAATGCACTCGTTCCGATGGCAAGCACAGATGATACATTGTGCTCCCTGATGGCCCTGCTGAAATCCTTTAACGTCTTTATCCCCTGCCGGATGCCCTCGTCAGTGAGGATGTTGCCACCTGATACACCCTCACCAAGCCTTGTGATGACCCTCTCTGAATGGATCTCCCTGATGGTATATCCGTCAGGCCCCTGATGAACCTCTCCTATTAAAAGCCTGAATGTATTCGTCCCGATATCAATTGATGCAAGAGGGCCATCACCCATGCCTTATTATCCCTGCCTCCTCTGCCCTGTGCAATAGTTCCCTTACGGCCATCTCCCCCTCTTCACCTATATCAATGGAATAGTCATTCACATAGAGTGCTATGTGTTCTCTTATCACCTCATCTGACAGCTCCTGTGAGTACCTCTTTATATAGCCCATGGGCTCCTGTGGGTTTGCAAGGCTGTACTCGAGGCTCCTCCTTATCAGCCCGTTGACCTCCTCAATCAGTGAGTCGCCAAGGGACCTTCTTGCAATGATACACCCAAGGGGGATGGGAAGGCCTGTCTCGTCCTCCCACCACCTGCCAAGGTCCATGATCTCCGTAAGACCATAAAGCGGATAGGTGAATCTACCCTCGTGTATGATCAGTCCTGCATCCACCTCTCCGTTCCTTACAGCAGGCATTATCCTGTCAAAGCTCATTATGTATGGGTTGATACAGAGTTCATGGTCATAGAGCCTTAATAGCAGGAATGCCGTTGTGTATCTTCCAGGGATTGCGATCCTTTTGCCCCTGAGCTCCCTGACATTACATGACTCTTTTGCCACGAGCAGCGGGCCACAACCCCTCCCAAGTGCACCACCGGCCCTTAACAGGTTATACTCCCCTTTAAGATATAGATAGGCATGGTAGGAGACCTTGGTTATGTCAAATTCGAGATCAAATGCCTTCTGATTGAGCGTCTCTACATCCATGAGGGTCTCTTTAAATTCAAGCCCCCCTGTGTCTATCCTTCCATGCACCAGGCCATAGAAGATGAACGTGTCGTTTGGGCAGGGTGAATAGCCTATCGTGAGTCTCCTCACAGCCGCAGATACTCCCTTATCAGCGATGGATACATGCGTGGATTAAAAAGTATATTCGTCATGAGGTAACATTCATGTGTGCAGTAACAGCGGTCTCTCTCTATTGACTTGATGATCTCCTTTGCGCCTGTGGTGTTCAAGACCTTTGATATATCGTAGTCATGCTCCCTTACATTGCCAAGTCTCATATCGAAAGACTCACACGGGTATAGGTCGCCTGTCTCTGTCAGGACGATATTGAGCCTCCCTGCATAACAGGGAATCAACTGTCTCTGCCGTGTGATGGTATTGTAGATGATGCGTCTCTGGAGGATGTCCTGTGCTGCCTTCAGCCTTGAGCCCCTGAACCTGTAGATGCTTGCCCTCTTGCCCCTGAGGAGAGACTCCATCCTTTCAATGGTCCTGAGATACCTCTCCGTATCAATATCCTTTAATCTCCCGTTAAATACACTGCCCCTTATGAGTGAGACCGTATGGGTCTTGATGTCATCGAGCCTGCCGACATATTCGATAAGCTCATCCATCCTGTCCTGGTTCTCCCTGCAGAAGACCGTATTAATACCCAGCTCAAAGTTCGGATATTCGTTGATGAACCTCCTGAGCCTCTCATATGTCTTGATCGTCTTCTTAAAGCACCCATCTCCCCTGATCCTGTCATTCACCTCTTCAGGACCATCAATGGACAATTTGACAACGATGGTGCTCTTTCTGCATATTCTGAGGATCGATCCAACCGCATCCTCAATCCTCTCTGTGAGGAGGCCATTTGTAGAGAAGAGGATGATCGAGGGCCTGTTTCTTTCATAGAATATCCTCGTTATCTCTACAATATCGTCCCTCAGGAATACCTCGCCCCCTGAGAATGCAAGCCACAGGAGGTCTTTCATCGATGAGGAGACCCCCTCTATCTCATCTACAGAGAGTTCAGGTGCGTTATCCTTTCCGTCTCTTGACAGATAGAAACAGTATGAGCACCGCAGGTTACACCGCCCTGTAACAAAGAAGGTGAGGTGTATGGGCCTCTTCTTATAAAAGATCGATCCAACATGCCTGAATGGTGAATACATGCTCAATATATCCTGCCCCTCCTTAAGAGATATCTTACCACACCCATGATTGAGCCGATACCAACAGAGAGTGAGTAGAGGGTAATATAGTAGAGGGAGGCCATAACACAGAACCCCAGACCACCTGCCCTATAGAATGCCCTGAACAGACCGGCATTGACCAAGAGATTCAAAAACTGCAGGATGACCGTGGCATAGAGAAAGGGTGGTTTGTGTGTGAGGAGCCACAGGCAGAGGAGCATAAGGCTCAGGAATATCACAGCAACGCTTGTCTTCAGTTCAGTGGATGCCGTGCCTGAGTCCCTGAACGCATCTCTGTTCCTGAGTGAATACATGCTCCAGTATCTGGTCTTTCTTATTGCGTTCCTGATGGATTTGAGGAGATTGAAATTGAATATGTGCCTCACCTCGATCTCTGGGTTCATGATCAGCCTCAGGCCCTGCCTCTTGAGCCTGTGGCTGAACTCCACATCCTCTATTATCGGCATGAACCTCTCGGGGAAGCCACCACTCTTTATGAATGTCTCACGACTCATGACCATTGCGTGTGCTGCGATATAATCAGGCCTTTCAGGCCGTCTCGTCTCAAAGTAATTGACAAAGACCGCCTGAAACTTGTTGAAGAATCCCCTATCATATGGCTCACATGAATATGTGCCCCCGATGACCACCTCCTTACCATGACTGTTGAGGGTCCTGTTTATGATGGAGAGCGTGTCCTCCTTTGGAGGGCAATCCGCATCGATGAAGAATATGTAATCACCCCTGCTGTTTAATGCACCGGTATTCCTTGCCTTTGACGTACCCTGGTGTCCGTTCAGTTGGATGAGCCTGCAGGGATATCTCTTTATAATCTCGATAGAGTCATCATCAGAGCCATCATCAACCACTACCACCTCAAAATTCCTGTACCCTGATGCAAAGACAGCCTCGAGGGTCTTGCCTATGGTGGAGGCACCATTAAGATTCGGTATAACCACAGAGATGAACCTCTCGGATTCCATGATACTATTATAAGCCTTACCACAGGTCAGGTCTATAAACCGTTTAGACCAGTTCTAACACCTTAAGGGTCTTGAAGGGGGTCACCAGGGATTTCTTGAGATCGGTCTTGATCATATCAAGAGGCAAAATTCTTTCCTTAAAATATTGTAAAATAAGATTATCTTCCTGAGGTGGGATTTTTATGAGCAAGAGGTTTCACATACGCACCTTTGGGTGTCAGATGAATGTGCATGATTCTGAGAAGATAGCAGGCATCCTCTCGGAATCGGGCTACATGGAGACCGACAACATCAGGGACGCTGATGTGATAGTGATCAATACATGCAATATAAGGCAGAAGGCCGAGCAGAAGTTCTACAGTGACCTTGGCAGGTTGAAGAGGATGAAACAGCACAGGCCTGACCTGAGGATAGCCGTGGCAGGCTGTATTGCACAGCAAAAGGGTGAGGAGCTATTTAAGAGATTCCCGTATGTTGATTATATCTTCGGGCCTGACAATATCGACAAGCTCAGGGAATGGATAGATACCAGGGCACAGGCAATAGCCCTTGAAGAGAACCCTGAATATCATCTGAATGAGCTGCCTGTAAAGAGGGTAGGGCAGGTAAAGGCATGGGTCTCTATCATGTATGGGTGCGATAACTTCTGTGCCTATTGCGTTGTGCCATATACAAGGGGCAGGGAGAGGAGCAGGCCAGGCAGGGATATATACAGGGAGGTCAAAGGCCTTGCAGAGAAGGGCTACAGGGAGGTCACCCTCCTCGGGCAGAATGTGAATTCATATGGAAAAAATCTCAATGAAAACCTGGACTTTCCTGATTTACTTAAAGTATTACATGAAATAGAGGGGATAGAGAGGATAAGGTTTGTTACATCCCATCCAAAGGACCTGTCTGATAAGCTCATTGAATATATGAGGGATCTGCCAAAGGTGTGTGAGCACATACACCTGCCGATTCAGGCAGGCTCTGACAGGGTGCTCAGGCTCATGAACAGGGGTTATACCTACGGCCATTATAAAGAGAAGGTGGATAAGCTCAGAAAGGCGATCCCTGGTATCGCCATAACGACCGATGTGATCGTAGGATTTCCAGGAGAGACAGAGGAGGACTTCAGGTGCACTGTGAAGGCCCTCAAAGAGATAGGGTTTGACGGCATATTTGCCTTTAAATATTCAGAGAGGCCAGGGACAAAGGCGGTGGAACTGCCTGATCATGTGGATGAGGAGACAAAGTCACAGAGGCTCACCGAGATACTCGCACTACAGGAGGAGATCACATACAGGAAGAATAAGGGGCTTGAGGGAGAGGTCGTGGAGGTGCTCGTCGAGGGCAGGAGCGAGACCGACCCTGAGAAGATGACTGGAAGGACGAGGACAAACAAGATCGTCAATTTCTATGGAGATGAGGAGGATACCGGAAGGTTGGTTGACATAAAGATCATCGAGGCAAAGCAACACTCCCTGTATGGAGAGAAGGTGTAATTGAGGATGCGGGTTGCAGTAGTGACACTGGGGTGTAAGGTGAATCAATCAGAGAGTGCCATTATTGAGGGTGAGCTCAGGAGTCGTGGATACGAGGTGGTGGGTATCGAGGACAGCCCGACGCTCTGTATCGTGAATACATGCACGGTGACATCAAGGAGTGATCAACAGTCAAGGCAGATTATAAGGAAGGCAGTGAGGCATGGTGCAAGGGTCATAGCCACTGGCTGTTATGCACAGCTCAGGCCCAAGGAGCTCTCGGAGATCGGTGGTGTTATATATGTCACGGGCAATTCAGGGAAGGGATGCCTTGTTGATAGGCTTGAGGAGGTGCTGGCCTCTGATAGGGTTGTGTCCTCTATCAGCCAGCCTGATGCGCCAGTAACCACAGGCACATACCATTCAAACAGGGCAAGGGCCTTCCTGAAGATACAGGATGGATGTGACCGCTCATGCTCTTACTGCACGGTCCCGTTTGCAAGGGGGAGGAGCAGGAGCCTTGGGGTGGATGATGTGTTAAAGGCCGTGGATGGCCTGTATGCCAGTGGATACAGGGAGGTTGTGCTTACAGGTATCCATACAGGCCTGTATGGTCGTGATCTTAATCCCTGTTCATCCTTATCCATGCTCGTCAGGAGGATCAAGGATGCCTGTCCTGACGTCCGTATCAGGCTCAGTTCGATCGAGCCGGATGAGTGTGATGATGAGATCCTCTCCCTGTTGGAGGAGGGCCTCATCTGTCCCCATCTGCACATACCGCTCCAGAGTGGTTCTGACAGGATACTGGACATGATGAATCGGGGATACACCACTGCCTCTTACAGGGGGTTGATTGAGAGGGTGGTCTCGATAAACCCTGATGTGTCAATAGGCACGGATGTTATAGTCGGTTTTCCTGGTGAGGGAGAGAGGGAATTTCAACAGACCCTTGATCTCATACAGGAGCTGCCCTTCAGTTATGTGCATGTATTCCAATACTCAAAGAGGCCTGGCACACGTGCGGCATCCATGACAGGACATATTGACCCATCCACCAGGAGGAAGAGGGTAGGGCTGATAAGGGCCATTGCATCAGAAAAGAAAAGACAATATATCTCAAGGTTTTGTGGCAGGATCCTTGAGGTTATTATTGAGGAGAACAACAGAACCAATGGATTTTTAAGGGCAATATCTGATAATTACATAAGGGTGCTGGTCGAAGATGGTGGGCTCAGGCCACGGTCAAGGACCCTTGTCAGGGCGGTATCCCTCCTTGACAATGAGCTCCTCTGTAAACCCCTCAAAAATACTTAAAAGCAGTCTAAGTAATTGATTTTTATAGTTTTTTAATCTGCACAAAAATTAGTCAATCTAAAAAATTTTAGTATGGAAGCCTCATTCTGGAGAGGGGGTAAGGGGCTTAACCACACCTTTTAAACATCAGGACACAGCACCAAATGTCCGATAAGATATATTATGTAAAATTAGAGAGGATCAGGTCTTTTGCCATTGTCTTTGTCCTGATCTGGCCCATAAACTGGGCCCTGTGTAAAAGGGCCTGTGCCCTGCCGATCATAACACCCCTAACACCCCCTAATATCTCTCTGATCTCCTCACCGTTAAGCAATGGTCTCTTTTTGAATCTGATAAAGTCGTCTGCCCTTTCCAGGAGTTCTTCAAGCCTCTCTTCACGCCGTATTGATAAGACCATGGATGCCTCATAGACATGACCACCTGAGGCAGAGAATATGTCATAGAGCCTCTCCTCTGTAATCCTTCCCCTGGATAGCTCGAGGGCCTTTGAGAGGTCTCTTATGGCCTTTTTTATCCTCCTGGCCACCCTAAGGAGGCCCGTCCTCTTATTGAGGCCATGACCCTTCAATATCAGGCACAGTTTGATAAGGCCTGCACGCTCAAGCCCCTGGCTTATCTCTTCATCAAGGAGGCCGACAAGCCTCCTCCTTCTTAAAAGACGCCCGAGCCTGTCGTGATTTCTATCCATGAATGATTCAAATCTCCTCAAGACCCTGAGATTCTCCTTCAGAGAATCCCCGTCTATCCTTATAATGACCTGAAGGACACCGTCTTTAAAGGCCCTGACGAGGTAACGATGGCAATCTTCCTGGTTCAGTATCCTGAAGAATTCGTATGTGATCCTCTCAGGTGATACCTGTTTAAGACCTGATGCGTTCTCCTCAAGGAGCCTTGATGTCTCCCTGTCTATCCTGAAGGATAGCTCTGCTGCGTGCCTGTATGCCCTGAGGACCCTCAGGGGGTCATCCTCAAGGTTTGCAGAGGAAAGCACCCTTATAATCCCTCTCTCCAGATCCCTTATACCACCTGAAGGATCGATGATACCGCCCTCTGGAGTCCATGCCATTGCATTAATTGTGAAGTCCCTCTGCATAAGGTCATTATGTATGTCTCCCTTAAGCGGGGTGAAATCTATGATCCTCCTGTCAGGCAGGACGACCCTGCATACATGCCCCTTGAATATTATAAGCGTGCCCATGAAGACCCGTGAGGCCTCCCTTGCGATCTCAAGTGGATCACCATCCACCACATAGTCCATGTCCATTGACCGGCGCCCGAGGAGGATATCACGCAGATGGCCACCGACAAGAAAGACCCTCGCTTTTGCATTATTGAATATCCATTTGTTAATGGTGTCTGAGAGTATCCTCCTTGAGAGGTCGGGACGGTTGATCAAGGCCATCAGCCTCTCAATTCTGCATTAATGGTGTGCCTGAGTGTGTCTATGATCTTTGAATGGAGTTCATCCACCTCATCATCGGTCAGTGTCCTGTCAGATGACCTGTAACGGATGGTAAAGGCTATGCTCTTTTTCTCAGGAGGGATCTGCTTGCCGGTGTATATGTCAAACAGCCTCACAGACTCTATTATCTCTGAATTCAGGGAGGAGATGACCCCCTCTATCTCTGCCACAGGCACATCCTTGTTAACGAGTATGGATATATCCCTCTCGACATAAGGGAACCTTGGTAACTGCCTGTAGGTTATCCTTGATGGTATCGCCCTGATGAGTGCCTCGAGGTCGTTTATCTCAAAGATGCTTATGTCACCCCTCAATTCATATAGAGAGACGACAGAGGGGTGGAGCTCTCCAACCGAGCCCACGACCTCCCCGTTTATCACTATCGCGCATGACCTCACAGGATTAAGATATGGCTGGGGGGGCTTATCGCTTCTTTGGAATGAATATCCCTTGATCTTCAAGAAGTCGAACAGGCCCTCGATTGCCCCTTTTATGTCGTAAAAACCATTGTGTGCCTTCTCCCATATCGAGGGCCTCAATGGTCTGCAGTGGATCGCTGCCATCTGCATAACCTCATCAGGTAATGCCTCGGCCCTATCAAAGAAGACCCTTGAAAGCTCAAAGAGGCTGAAGGCCCTCTCACCCCTGTTCTGGTTAAGCACTGCGTTATTAAGGAGTGAAGGCACCAGCGTCGTCCTGAGGCAGGACTCCTCTCTTCTCAGTGGGTTCTTTATATGGACCAGTCGCCTCCTCCTGTCATTATCAGGTATATTGAGTTCATCAAGCGCCGATGGATTCAGGAAGCTTGTATTTATAACCTCTGAAAACCCTGCCTTCACCATGGCATCCTTTATGAGCCTTATGGTCCTGAAATTATCATTTCCCTCTATCCTTTTCAACCTTATCGCAGGCATGGTTGACGGTATCTTCTCATACCCATAGAGCCTTGCCACCTCCTCGATCACATCAACATCCTGCTGTATATCCCTCCTGAAGCTCGGAGGTGTTATAACAAACCCCTCCCCTTCCTTCTTGTATTGGAGGTTCAGCCTCTTCAATATCTCGACTATGGAGGACTCATCAATCTCAATACCAAGCAGCCCCCTTATCCTCTGGAGACTCACAGATACCTCTGGTGGTGTATAGGGGATGGGATAATTGTCTGTCAGGGCCGTAACCCTGCCACCTGCAAGCTCCTTTATGAGGGCCGTTGCCCTGTCAAGGGCCCTCACTATCATCTCTATATCAGTGCCCCTCTCAAACCTGTAGGATGCCTCGGTTGTCAGGCCAAGGGCCTTTGATGTCCTCCTCACAGAGACAGGATCAAAATATGCACTCTCAAGCAACACGTCCGTGGTGGAGGGTGTGACCTCGCTGTCAAGGCCACCCATAACCCCTGCTATTGCAACAGGCCTGACAGCATCCCATATCATCAGCATATCCCTGTTCAGCCTCCTCTCCTCACCATCAAGGGTCTTGAACCTCCCCACATCACCTGCCCTCTTCACCACGATCCTCCTGCCCTCAAGCCTGTTGAGGTCAAATGCATGCAGTGGATGACCCATCTCAAGCATGACATAGTTTGTTACATCCACCACATTATTGACCGCCCTCATGCCATGGGCCTCAAGCCTCCTGACCAGCCACTCAGGAGACTGCCCTACCCTCACACCATATATTATCCTCGATGCATATCTGTGGCATATCTCTGTGTCTATGATCTCTATATCTGGTGAGGTTGTCTCATCCTCCTTAACGGATATCAGAGGCTGTCTGATAGGGACGCCAAGGTTTGCTGATATCTCGCGTGCTATCCCGAGGACAGAGAGGCAGTCAGCCCTGTTGGGTGTTATCGAGACATCCAGTATTGTATCCCCATCAACCGTCTCTGACGCCTCCACCTCAAGGCCTGCCATCGTCAGCAGGTGTGAGAGCTCCTGCGGTGAGAGTTTGAAGTCAACAAACTCCTGCAGCCATTCTATCGATACCTTCATCCCTGTACTAAAACTGTTCTAAAAATCTCTTGTCGTTTTCAAGGAAGAGCCTGATGTCACTTATCCCGTATTTCAACATGGTGATCCGCTCAACACCCATGCCGAATGCAAAGCCTGTGTATCTGCCTGGCTCATACCCTGCCATCTCAAACACGCGGGGGTTGATCATGCCAGCACCAAGGACCTCAACCCACCCGCTGTTCTTACACACCCTGCAGCCCGAGCCATTACAGAGCACACACGAGATGTCAACCTCTGCGCTCGGCTCGGTGAAGGGGAAGTAGCTTGGTCTGAATCTGATAGCGGTCTGTGGCCCAAAGACCTCGTGGGCGAATACCTCGAGAACACCTCTGAGGTCACCCATCGTGATATGCTCATCCACCATAAAGCCCTCTATCTGGTGAAACATCGGTATGTGGCTTATGTCTGCATCACACCTGTAGACCTTCCCTGGTGCGACAACGCTCAGAGGCGGGGTATGCTTCTCCATCACCCTGACCTGCACAGGCGATGTGTGGGTCCTCAGGACCACATCGTCGGATATGTAAAAGGTATCCTGCATGTCCCTGGCCGGATGGTCCTTTGGGATATTCAATGCCTCAAAATTATAATAGTCAAGCTCAACCTCAGGGCCTTCCATCACGCTGAAGCCAAGGGAGACGAATATATCAATGATCTCGTTGAGCATCCTGGTGGCTGGATGGAGATGTCCAAAGGGGATGCAGAAACCAGGAAGGGTAACATCGAATGATTCGGCCTTGAGCCTCCTGTCAAGATCTGCCTCCTTTAGATATCCCTCCCTCTCTTTGAGGAGCTCCTCTATCCTGTTCTTTATCTGATTAAGCAGTCTTCCATACTCGGGCCTCTTTTCAGGCGGGAGCGACCTGAGGGATCTTATCCTTTCGGTGATGAGTCCTTTCTTTCCTAAGTACTTGGCCTTAACAGAGGTAAGGGCGTTGAGGGTCTCTGTGCTCTGTATCTCCTCTTCCGCAAGGGAGGCTATGGACCTTAGCTCCTCTATCATTCACCTTTCTTGACCATCTCGACCAGTTGATTGAAGGAGTTGGGGTCATGATAGGCCATGTATGCAAGGGCCTTCCTGTCTAACTTGATGTTTGCCTTCTTCAGTCTGTTCATGAATTGGCTGTAGGTCATCCCAACCGCCCTCACAGCAGCATTTATCCTCGTGATCCAGAGCGACCTGAATTCACGCTTCTTTGTCCTCCTGTCCCTGTAGGCATAGAGGAGTGCCCTGTCAACCGCCTCGGTGGCAATCCTGTAGAGACGGCTCCTTGCACCATAGTAACCCCTTGCCATCTTCAGGACCTTCTTCCTCCTCCGTCTTGTCTTGAACCCACCCTTAGCCCTTGGCATATGTGTCTCCTTTTTGTCTCCCTGATTTTAGAAAGATATAATTATACAGGAAAGATCAAAATACATCAATAAGGCAGTAACTTCCTGACTGCGTCAAGGTTCGACCTGTCCACAAGCCCTCCCCTCCTCAGGCGTCTCGTCCTCCTTGAGGGCTTGCCTGTCAGGAGGTGGCTTTTGTAGGCACTGCTCTTCTTTATCTTGCCAGTTGCTGTCTTCTTGAACCTCTTTGCAGCCCCCCTATGTGTCTTTAACTTCGGCATCTCTACCTCCACGTTTATTACTCGGTGCAAGCACCATGGTCATCCTGTAGCCTTCCATCCGTGGCTTCTGCTCTACGGTGGCATGCCCTGAGAACTCCTCGGTGATCCTGTCGAATATCCTCCTTGCAGAATTGGCATGCACTATCTCCCTGCCCCTGAACATCATCGTTATCTTTGCCTTGTCACCATCCTCAAGGAACCTCCTTATGTTCTTCATCTTGTTGAGCAGGTCGTGTTCATTTATCTGGGGTCTTATCTTTATCTCCTTTACGGTGATCGTCTTGTGTTTGGACGAATGCCTCTTGCTCTGCTGATAACGATACTTACCATAATCCATTATCTTACATACAACAGGGTCTGCGTTGGGTGCCACCTCAACAAGATCAAGGCCCTGCTCCTCTGCCATCCTGATAGCCTCATCCCTGCCAAGGATGCCTAACTGCTTTCCATCAGGGCCGATGACCCTGACCTTTGGCGCCCTGATCTGTCTGTTAACCCTTAAATCCTTTATAGGCTACCTCCGACCCTTTATCTCCTCTTCGATCATCCCTGTGAAGTCCTCAAGCCCCATCTCGCCAAGATTCCTTCCGTCCCTCATCCGCACATTCACGCTCCTGTTGGTCACTTCTTTTTCACCTATTATACACATATAGGGTGTCTTTAGCATAGTGGCCCTTCTGATCTTGTACCCTATCTTTTCGTTGTCCTCATCTATATCTGCCCTGATGCCCCTGTTGATCAGGTGTGCCAGCACATCCCTCGCATATCCCACATGCCTCTCGGAGATGGTCAAAATAGAGACCTGCACAGGGGAAAGCCATACAGGGAATGCGCCTGCATAGTGTTCTATCAGTATGCCCATGAACCTCTCGAGTGATCCCATGAGTGCCCGGTGGATCATGACAGGCCTGTGATCCCTGCTGTCTGGGCCCCTGTATTTGATATCAAGCCTTTCGGGTATATTGAAATCCACCTGGATGGTGCTGCACTGCCAGGCCCTCCCGAGACAGTCCTTTACCTTTATGTCGATCTTGGGCCCATAGAATACGCCCTCTCCAGGGTCGATGGAATAGTTCAGTCCCTTGTCCTCAAGTGCCATCCTGAGTGCATTGGTTGCCTTCTCCCATCCTGCCTCGGTTCCGACATATTCATCAGGCCTTGTGGAGAGATAGATGTCATAATCCTTGAAGCCAAAGGAGCTCAGTATAAAGATGGTGAAATCGAGCACCGCCTTCACCTCATCCTCGATCTGTTCCTCTGTGCAGAATATATGTGCATCATCCTGCGTAAACCCCCTCACCCTCAAAAGCCCGTGGAGCACCCCTGACCGTTCATACCTGTAAACGGTGCCTAACTCAGCGTATCTGAGGGGCAGATCCCTGTAACTCCTCAGGTGGCTCTTATATACCGAGACATGGAATGGGCAGTTCATCGGTTTTATCTCGTATTCAAGACCCTCTATCTCCATTGGAGAGTACATGTTCTCTCTATAAAAGTCCACGTGACCTGTCTTCCTCCAGAGGTCGAGTCGTGCGATATGGGGCGTGTAGAGGATGTGATAGTTGGCCTTTATATGCTCCTTCAACCAGAACTCCTCGATCACCCGCCTGACCGTGGCACCACGGGGATGCCACAGGACAAGGCCAGGCCCGATCTCCTCATTTATGCTGAAGAGGTCGAGCTCCTTGCCGAGCCGTCTGTGATCCCTCTTCTTCACCTCCTCAAGGAACCTGAGGTGATTGTTCAGTTCCTCCTCGGTAAAGAACGAGACACCGTATATCCTCTGGAGCATCTTGTTCCTTTCATCACCACGCCAGTATGCGCCTGCAACGGAGAGCAGTTTGAATGCCTTTACCTTGCCAGTGGACTCAAGGTGCGGGCCCTTGCACAGGTCGATAAAGTTGTCCTCTTCATACACCGTCACGTATTCATCCTCCATCTCCTTGAGGAGCTCCACCTTGTATGGTTCACCGAGCCTCTCGAAGAGCCTTATCGCCTCCTCCCTGGGCATCTCCCTCCTCACAAAGGGACTGTCCCTCTTGATTATCTCCCGCATCTTCTCCTCTATCTTCGGGAGGTCATCCTCTGAGAAGGTGTGCTCAGAGTCGAAGTCATAATAAAACCCCTCGGATGTGGCCGGACCTATCGCTAATTTTATATCAGGATAGAGTTCCTTAACGGCGTGGGCCATGATGTGGGATGTGCTGTGGCGGTATATCTCTAATCTCTCCTTCTCGCTGTCCTGTGCCTCTATAGTCTACAACCCCCTTTGAATTTTATTCTTGAAAGATGGTAGGCGCGGCGGGTTTCGAACCCACGACCTCTTCCGCGTCAAGGAAGCGCTCTCCCCCTGAGCTACGCGCCTTCCAAGGTATAGCAAAGAAAATATTAAAGAATATGAGACTGCTTGTCAAGAAGTCGTCCGTGATTACCTGTCACCACCTGCCCCTTTTGCAGGCAACTCCATGTTTATGACCTTCATCTCTGCCTTCTTCTGTGTAGCCACCTCTTCCTGCATCCTGTTTATCTGTGCCTCTATCTTTGCACCCCTTGAGATGGAGATGGATTCCTTATAAAGTAACTCTCCCTTCCCCTTTGCATTCGGCCCTATCTCGATCTCCTTACCCTCAAGCCTGCCACTGAACTCACCGTTTATCTTGATCCTGCCCTTTGATATGGCCCTGCCTCCATTGAACTTACCTGTAACCGTTATGTCGCCCCCTGCTATGATGTCTCCATCACTCAACTCACCCTCTATAGTCGCACTGCCCTCCTCTGTCTTTATACTCCCCCTGCAGACGCCCTTTATAACGATATTGGCGTTCTGCTCACATGTGATGTTGCCATCAACCTCTCCACTCAGCTCCATATCACACGAGACCGTGATGTCACCTGTCAGTCTGCTGCCTTTCAGCAGAGTATTAACCTTCTGCGGGGGGGTGATGTTGCCCTTATAAACACCCTCCCTTGAATCAGTAGTGGTGGTTGTTGGCTCCTTCCACTTAAACATGACCCCTCCTTTCTGCCATTTATGGCATGGCTTTTTGTCCTTCCCCGATTATATAATTTAACCCTAATCTGCCATGAATTGTAAACCCTCTACCATATGAGCCTTATGGCATCAGGCACGACATCTATGTATGCCGGGGTTGTCCCCAGATAGTCCCCATCCACCTGGATGTGAACAGGCTCTGTTGATGTCACCTCTACCTCAGGATACTTCCTGTACAGGACATCCTTATACTCAAGGTGTCTTCCCCTGATAACGCCATATACATATCTCAGAAGGTCTGCCCTTGATCCTCCCTTAAATAGGCAGAGGTCAAGCAACGGTTCCGTAAGGCTTGCTTCAGGAGTTACTTTATAATACCCACCATAACAGCTCGACTTTCCGATGATAGCTGTATAACCCTGAAATTCACCATCAGGGGTCTTTATCCTGATGGAGGGGGGGGTATAACCGAGCCATGTCTTGAGCCCTGACAGTATATAGGCACCCTTGCCCGATATCTTCTTAACCATGTTATCCCTCACCCCAAACACCGCCGTGCCATCAAACCCTATGCCTGCCATGAGACAGAAGTAGCGGGTGATGGATGATGGATGGCGAGAGAGGACGATCCTTCCAAGACACACATTCCTTGCAGAGCCTGTCAGTGCAAGTGTAACAGCCCCTTCTATATCCTCTGGTATACCGAGCTCCTTGGCGAGGACGTTCGTTGTTCCAAGGGGGATGAATGCAAGGGGTATGTCGTTGCCTGAACTCATCAGGCCGTTCACCACCTCATTGAATGTCCCATCGCCTCCTGCGACCATCATGAGGTCAGCATCCTGCCTCTTCTGTGCAAATGAAAAGGCATCGCCTCTATACCCTGTAATGTGAGTTGTTAAAGAAGAGACCCTGCCCCTCAATAGGGACTCGATGTGGCTTATTGACCTGAATGCCCTGTTGCCTGCAACGGGATTAATGACGAGACTTACCTTCAAGGATGTCCTTTATAGATACCACACCCCTGCAAGGCCCGATCCTGTTTATCAGGACAGGGGTCGTCTGCAGGTATTTAATCAGTGTGTTTACCTCTCCACCGGTGATAAAGAACGCCCTTCCACCATAGGGGCTACCACGACCCTTTATATGTGGGAGCCTGACATACCCATATCGCCGTGTTGCCACATATCCGGTTGTGTAATTGGGGTCATCGGAGATGCAGAGTTCACCGAGAACCATCGGATGTCTGTGGACCTTGCTTGCAAGGATGAGGGCCTCCTTTACGGTGGTGTTGTTGAGGCCAAGCCTGCCAAGTCTCCTTGCAAGTGTCAATGATGCTGACCTTGTTATGCCCATCCTCGTGACCCTCACGCCCCTCAGGAGGTCAGGCTCAAGCCTTACACCCTCTATATTCATCAACATCGCACCCCGCATCACTATACCCATTGTAATGGCAGTGAACGCCTCATCAATCGCCCTCTCTGTTATCCCCACAGACATGAGGAGATCCTTTGCCACCTTTTTAACCATCTGGGGGTTCCTTGTGTTGACCGTGCACAGAGGCAGCGATGGTATCCTCTTTGGCCTCTCCTTCAGCTCCTCTATCGTCAGCCTGATCTCCTCTGCCCTTCCCTTTTCATGGGTGAGGGCCCTGCTGGTGTATCTGCGGATTATATCAAGGACATCCCTCCTCTCATAGATACCCTCAGCCCCTGATATATGTGTACCATCCTTTGCGGCCCTCATCCTTATGCTGTAGTAATGTCTCGGCATATTATATCTCAAGCCCCATGTCCTGGATCATGCGTATGTCCTCAGAGGGCTCCCTCCCAGGTGTTGTGAGATAGTTCCCGATGAGCAGGCCATCTGCACCTGCCATAAATATATACGAATTTAAATCCCTGAGGGTCACAGGCCTTCCACCACATATCCTTATCTCGCGCTCAGGCATTATAAGCCTGTAGATGGCTATGATCTTTAATGCCTCGAGGGGCTCAAGGAGACCCCTCTTCTCTGCAAGGGGGGTGCCTGCTATGGGTGTGAAGAAGTTGATAGGCACAGAATCGACTCCTATATCCCTCAATGCAAAGGCCAGATCTATACGATCCTCCCATGATTCACCCATCCCGAATATCCCGCCACTGCATATGGAGAGCCCAAGAGACCTTGCAGATGCTATGGTCTCAAGCTTTTGCCGGTATGTATGGGTTGTGCAGATCTCCCTGAAGAATGCCTCAGAGGTCTCAAGGTTGTGGTGATACCTCTCAAGGCCTGCATCCTTCAGCATCTTCAGTTCAGGGGTTGTAATGATCCCGAGTGTGGCACATGGCAGGAGCCCGAGCCTCTTAAGCTCTGATATATAGTCACATATCCTCTGTAGATCCCTCTCGGACGGCCTCTTCCCGCTCGTAACTATACAGAATCGCCTTGCACCATTGTCCCTTGCTGATCGGGCTGCCTCGATGATCCTGTCCCTCTCAATAAGCGGATAGACCTTTACATCCGTCTTACTGTGGATGGACTGGGCACAGAATGCGCAGTCCTCAGGGCATGCACCTGACTTTGCATTCACTATTGAACACAGATCGACCCTCTTGCCCCTGTGTCTTGACCTCAGCCTGTTGGCGATGAGGAAGAGCTCAAAGAGCTCGTCTCCCCTGACCTGAGAGAGGGAGAGTGCCGTGTCCCTGTCAATGCCCTGCTCTGTTGTTAAGGATATGTCAATCACTGGATTCCCTTTTGGCCACGGGTTTGACTTGATTATATTATATCTCAAAGTAGATTTACAGGGTCCACGTCGACATCCACCCTGAGACCCTTCATCCTGTTCAGATATGCCAGTATCTCTGATGCCCTCCTCCTCAACAGGCTCTGTTCCCTGCCCTTGAGGATGAGATGATACCTGTATCTGTTCCTTATCTTTTCTATTGGCGCCACTGATGGCCCAAGGATCTCAACACCGTCTGTCTCCATCTCCCTGACCTTTTTAGAGACCTCCTCCATCGTCCCTTCAATCCCCTCCCTCCTGGTGAAGCTTATAAGGATCCTTATCAGCCTGCTGAAGGGTGGATAGCCCAGCTCCCTCCTGAGGGACAGCTCCTTTTCATAGAAGCCTTTGTAGTCATTCTTCCTCACGTATTCAAAGACATAATGATCAGGCTCATATGTCTGGATATATACATTTCCAGGCACCTCGCCCCTGCCTGCCCTGCCTGCAAGCTGTGTGAATAGCTGGAATGCCCTCTCGGCAGACCTGAAGTCCGGTATGTTCAGTGCTATCTCGGCAGAGACAACACCTGCAAGGGTCACCTTAGGGAGGTCATGGCCCTTTGCGACCATCTGTGTGCCAAGCAGCACATCCACACTCCCCTCCTCCACCTCCTTGATCATCCTGTAATGGGATAACTTTTTTGAGGTGGTATCCCTGTCCATCCTCCTGAGCCTGAATCTTGGTATGAGACGTGTGAGTTCCTCTTCAAGCCGTTGTGTCCCGATGCCTGCATACCTCAGCCTTATCCCCCTACACTTGGGGCATGTGGGATCAGGGTATTTAAAGGAGCCACAATAGTGGCAGTTAAGGGTCTTTGTATCCTTGTGGTATGTGAGGGTTATACTGCAGAGGTCGCATTTATAGGTATAGCCACACTCTGTGCATATTATATATGGAGAATATCCCCTCCTGTTGAGCAGCAGGAGCGACTGATGGCCTCTCAGGTTATTCTCCTCCAATGCCCTTATCAGCCTCTCAGAGAATATCCATGTCTTTTTGGGTTCCCTTGTCATATCGATTATCTCGACATGCGGGAGTGGCTTATCATCCACCCTCCTTGTAAGTTGAAGGTAACGGAACCTCCCCCTCTCTGCATTATAATAGCTCTCCATTGACGGGGTTGCAGAGCCGAGGATGACCCTTGCACCCTCTATCTCTGCCCTTGCGATGGCAACATCCCTTGCATTGTATCTGAGCCCCTCAAACTGTTTATAGGAGGATTCGTGTTCCTCATCAACAACGATCAGCCCGACCTCCTTAAATGGTGCAAATACCGCACTCCTTACACCAAGGACGACCTTTGCCTCACCATTCCTCATCCTCCACCAGTGCCTCAACCTTTCACCCTCGGAGAGCCCGCTGTGAAAAAAGACCACATCATCCCCGAAATGGCTCCTGTAACGGTCCACCATCTGGGCGGTGATGGCTATCTCAGGCACAAGCACTATCGCGCCCTTGCCCTCTGGCAGGGACTTTATAACATGGATGTATACCTCTGTCTTTCCACTGCCGGTGACACCGTGAAGAAGAAAGACCCCCTTCTCTTCCCTGCATATCTCCTTGACCGCCCTATCCTGCTCTTTGTTGAGCCTGACAAGCCCTGTCAACCTTGTCGCCTTCCCATACACGATCCTTGGCCTTCCTGGCCGTCTAAGCAAGAGCAGGCCTGATGGCAGGATATTCTTCAATACAATGCCTGGAGATGACATATAATAATTGGTGAGCCATCTCATCAGGCTCAAGAGGCCATCTGTCAGCAGCGGTTGCTTATCAATAACACCCATCAGTGGTCTGAGTCCCGCCCTCCCTGAAGGGCCATTAATGCCTGTAATTATACCGACCCTGGTCGTGCCCCTGAACGGTGCACTCACCCTGACACCGACCTTTATATCCCCTCTTAACTCCTCAGGCACGGCGTAGGTGAAATGGCCTGCATTTATAGGGAATAAGACCTCGACCTCCACCTGTGTCTCCCCCGTAACTTAGACCCGTCCCCTCATCAAGAATAACAGGGCCATGTTGATTACATAGAACAAGACCATGCATATAGAGTCCCATGCCATGAACAGGGCCTTCCTCTCGGCCCGATAGGTCAGGCCGATGATGGCGATGCTCATCATAACCACAGCAGAGATAGAGGGGATCGCATGGTTGACACTTACAGACGAAAGGAGCGGGCCCTTTGTATAAAACATATCATCAATGCCGAGTATCATTATATTGAATATATTGCTGCCGAAGAGGTTGCCTATGGCAAGGTCAAGGGCTCCCATCCTTATTGCAGACAGAGAGACCACCACCTCTGGCAGTGATGTTGATATTGCTATGAGGATGTTCCCTACAAAGGTCTGTCCCAGACCTGTCGTCTCTGCGATGCTCTCTCCGATCCTCGGAAGAAAGGTAGCAGCGACAATGACGATGGACGCATTTATAGCGTATCTTACGGCTACATCCCTTGTGGATACATCCTGATATTTAAGCTCAACAGCAACCCCTCTTATATATCTTGAGATATTCCTCTTTTCATAGACAAAGATCAGTCTTACCGCTATAAGGTATATAAGTATAAACAGAAGGCTATACAGTCCGATCCATCCTACAGTATATGTATATTCACCTGCGAGTATGTTTATAGCAACCATGCCCAACAGCAGGATGCCTATACTGCCTGAGAGTACATGACCATGATGTGCCTTTGAAGAGATCGGCTCATGGGGATGAAACAGATCAAGGAGTGCGAGTATCAGCATATTGAAGACACAACTCCCGAGCACATCACCTGCAGCAATGTCAGGCAGGTCTGATGTTACAGAGCTTATGCCCGTGACAAGCTCGGGCAGAGACGTGACCGTTGCCATGAGCACCATACCTATCCATGTCCTGCCCATACCTGACTTCTCTGCAATGATATCACCGTATCTCGAGAGCCTTGACCCCGAATAGACTATTACCGTGGTGCAGAGGATGAACCATATCCAGACCATCCGCCCCCTCCCTGTTTAGAATGAATTATACCAATATCGCTGTTAATCTACCATTGTTGACGGTGATAGCACGGTCATTGGTTGAGACATAGTATCCACCCTTATTAAGACTTTTTGGGAAGAAAATCTGAAAGATATCTATCATCCTGTCAAGATCCATCACTGGAAACA